>JAYUBA010001458.1:0-9646 GCA_043741075.1 Frigoriglobus sp. | reverse complement strand
GAAGAAGTGATCCGCCGCGACGGGAGCAAGAAGGAGCGAACGACCATCACGATGCGCGGAATTACCCCCTCAAGTCCATTCCTGAGCCGACGGCAATGAACCCAGAGATCGGTCGGGTGTAGTCATCTCGCCAATCCCACTACGCCGCTTCGATCTTGAGGACGAGATCATTCGCAAGGGCCTGAAAGCTCTTGGCGTAGCGCGTCGCAACGGTCTTCCAATACCCGCGAACGTAGGGCTTTTGGAAGAAGTGGATGAGGTTCTGTTCCCATTCGTCCCAATCTTCCGTTTCCAACAGTTTCAGTCTGACGTGATGCTTGAAGATTTCCTCGAAGAACGTGAAGCCGAGTTCACACATCCGGTGCAGTTTTGAACGTCGCTCTTGTGAGTTCACTTCGAGATACGGTGTGTCGAGCAGATCGTATTCCTGGGAATGCTCAAAGACAAAGCGATTGAACGAGTCCAGCCGGACATAAAGCTGGGCATCCATCGAAGCGACGATGTTTTTCTGAACGAGTTCGGATTGGGTTCGCAACAAGTAGAATTGCCGCAACACGATGATGAGCGCGATGAAGGTCCCCAAGCCGCCGATGCCGGTCGCGACCCGATGCACCACTTCCAGCCAGATTGCGACCTGCCCACGATCCTCTCCACTTACCAGAGGGTTGAGCATGAGGCCGAGAGCGATCCCTAACACAACGCCAAATACCAACACCGTCAGCGATGAACGCCTCATCCGAGACCTCGTTGAATCAGTTCCTCGCCTCGACAACACTCTGTGTGGTCGCCGAAGGAGCGGTCAAGAGCTTACTCTGGGAATGGTTCCGTGGTAAGTCTGCTGTCTGGACTCCGTGACCGTCACTTCGCCCCCGCCTGTAGCCCGGAACACTCAAAGGACGCAAGACATCCCTCGCAGTCAGTGAAGGAACCACGCTCGACCGATACGCGAATGCAGTCGCGGACGGCGACAGTCGGCACGGTCGCGCCCGCTATCATCCACCTGACGGCCCCGCGGCGACCACTGTAATCGGATCGGTCGTGAACGCGCGGCCCCGACCGACCCAACCCGGCACAGGCAGTCACCATGATCCCCGAACACGTCCTCGACTACCTCCTCCTCGTGCCCGGTACGAAGGCCAAGCTCCACAAGCGCCAGACCGGTTGGGCGTTCGCCGACGAGTTGAAGACCGTCGGCAAGAACCAACTCAAGGCGGAAGCGCTCGCCATCCTTGAGAAGAACCGGGCCGACCTGACCGGTGCGCAAAACGTCCTGTACGCGGACGGCACCCACGCGATCTTGGTCGTTCTCCAGGCAATGGACGCCGGCGGCAAGGACGGAACGATCAAGCACGTCATGTCCGGGGTCAATCCCCAGGGGTGTCGCGTGTGGCCGTTCAAGCCGCCGTCGGCCGAAGAGCGCACGCACGACTTCTTGTGGCGGTACGCGCAGCGGCTCCCCGAACGGGGAACAATCGGCATCTTCAACCGCTCGTACTACGAGGACGTGTTGGTGGTCCGGGTTCACCCGGAGTGGCTCGGCCCGAACCGCCCGAAGCACCTGAAGAAGGTGTGGCACAACCGGTACGCGGACATCAACGCCTTCGAGCGGCATCTGAGCCGGTCGGGGACAACCGTCCTGAAGTTCTTCTTGCACGTCTCGAAAGACGAGCAAAAGCGGCGACTATTGGAACGGCTGGACGACCCCACCAAACACTGGAAGTTTTCGGCGGCGGATTTGGCCGAGCGGAAGCACTGGGACGAATACATGGCGGCCTACGAGGACGCGCTGTCCGCGACGAGTACGGAGTGGGCACCGTGGTATGTGATCCCGGCCGACCACAAGTGGGTGGCACGGACGGCGGTGGCCGAGGTGGTGACCCGCGCGATCCGCGCGCTCGACTTGCGCTATCCCGAACTCCCTGCCGAGCAGGCAGCGGCTTTGGCCGAGGGGCGGCGGGAGTTGGAACGGGAGTAGGAAGAGTCGGCGGGGTCGGAATCGCCGTTTGCAAACCGTGAGGCGAGACCGGCTACGCCCGTCGGCCCGCAGCCGGGCCGGATACCAGAGCCACTTCCGCCCCCGCCCGTCCGACATCTTCGGCAACCCGTTCCGCCCCGTATCCGTGGACCCCGCGTGGCTCACGTCCACCGTCTTGACCCTTGCCCGTCAGATGTACAACGACGGGGACTTTTCCCCGCTGCCAATCCTCGCGGACGCCCTTCACGACGCCAGGTGCGAGAACGAATACGTGCCGGCCCACTGCCGACAGCCCGGTGACCATGTGCGCGGCTGTTGGGGCGTTGACCTTCTGCTCGGACCGGAGTATTCGCGCGACCGAAGACGAATGGACCGACGGCACCGCCATCAGTGGTTGGACTTTCGCGGAAAAGGTAGAACCCCCCGGTACGCTTCGGCGTACCGAGGAATTCATCCGTTGTCGGATCGAGGTGGCCGAACCGTGTGGAGGCGAGGGGCGTCGCGCCGGACGGCCGTCACTTGCCGCCGTGTTCCTCGGCGTGGTGGGCGGCGGCCTCGTCGCCGTGCTTCTCCGCCTGGCTCTGGTGCCCCTTCGCCGTGTGCGCGTGGTGCGCCGCCTTCTCGTGGTTGCCGGCCTCGTGGTGCTTGGCCGCGTGTTCGTGATGCTCGCCCGCCTTCTTGTGGTGTTCGGCGGCCTTCTTGTGCGACGCGGCGGCTTTCTTCGACATGAGAGTCCCCTTGTGGAGAGTGCCCGCACACGCGACGGCGGCGGGCGGGTGTCGCGGCCGGCCGACGGGACTCCCCCGCCGGCCCGTGCGCGAGCCGGAAAGGGTAGCAACTCTTGCGCCGAAGACGCACAGGTTTTGAGCGGCCGTCCCGGCCCACGCGAAGCGATCACCCGGTGACGCCCTGTTGAACGTCCGACCTGCTCTTCGCCGCGCGGGCCGATGGCACACCCCTCGGCCCGGTCCTGGGCGGCTACGGTGGGCACCGGCGTGCGTGTGCGCGCGGGCGGTGAGTCCGCCGGCCCGCCGCCGGGGGGTCGGCACGGCCCTGATGCGGCACGTCGGGTGGGACCTGGCGGCGCGCGGGTGCCCGAAGGTGAACCTGCAAGTGCGGGCGGCCCACGCCGCGACCGTGGCGTTCTACCCGCAACTGGGGTACGCCGCCGAGAAGTGGGTCAGCATGGGCAAACTGCTGGAATAGGGGGCCGGGACCGAGGGCAACCACGTCCGGCATCGGCGCGCGGCCAACCCCGCCACACAACAGCCGCCTTGATTCCGTCAACGAAAAACAACGAACAGTTGAGATAGCAGGGCGGGTAAACTCGGCCGTGGCGATTCCCCCCAGACTGTGCTTCTCGCGGAGGCCCCATGCGCACCACCCTCCCGCTGCTCACCATCCTCCTGCCCCTCGCGGCGGCCTTCGGCGGCCCCGATCCCGCCCCTCCCCCGCGCCCCATCGACGCCCGGTTCGTTCCCTATTCGTCGGACCCGGATCACCCGTGGAACAAACTGCACCGGGTTCTGTTCGTGCGTCAGGCCAGGGAGGGAGGCCGGCGCGTCCACACCACCGACCCGCTGCTCTACCGGGGCGGGTCGTTCCTGTTCGCGGGGGAGTCTCACCGGCAAGCCGTTACCCTGCTGGACACGTTTGAACCCCTCGACGACCCACTGAAACGGCTCGTCCTTCAGCGCGACCTGTGGGCGGCATTCGACTACGCGGCGTGGGAGCCGGACGAGTGGGTGCTGAAGTCGAAGTTCGAGCCGGGGGCCGTCGCACTACGGAACCGCCTGGCGAAGGTGATCGGCCGCCTGGCCCTCTCGGACCGGGCACTCGCCGCGCTGCCGGACAACTACGCCCTCGCGGTGAAGTCGAACGAGTACCCGGCCGCCCACGACCCGAAGCATCCCGAACGGCCGTTCCTCCCCGCCGACCTGTTCGACCCGGCCGGCCCGTGGGTCCGGTTCCACGAGACGACCGCGAAGCCGATGGCCCACCGGCACTTCGACGGTGCCGGGGGTCGGGCCGCACACGTCATCTTCCTCCGTCTCCCCGGCGGGCGCGCCGCGACCGAGCAATACCTGAAGGAGTTGCGGTGCGAAGAACCGTTCTTGGAGGACTCCCACCGCCACACGGTGAAGCAGTTCCCCGACGGGACGATGGTGGCGATGGTCCGGCGCGGGTTCGCGGTGGACACGGCGGCCAAACTACGGGTCACGCCCATCACCGAACTGGTCCAGATGCGCGTGTACCGACGCATCCCCAAGAACCCGGAGGCGCACCGCGTCGGGGACAACGGCGGGCAGGACGTGTACGAGTTCGTTCTGGACCGGGCGGCGCTGTTCGCGGGCGGGCACGGGCTGCGGGCGGTCGGCTCCCAGGAGCCGGCCGAGCCATTATTCGAGCGGCGGGAGGGAAACGACCCGTTCGAGCGGACTACCCCGTTCGCGCCGGACATGCCGCAGATGAAAACCTGTATCGGGTGCCACTCGGCACCGGGGGTCTACTCCATGTTGAGCATGACGCGGGCCTTCCGCGACAACCCGAAGGGCAACACCGAACTGTTCCGCACCCACTCGTGGGAGATGGAGATGAAGTACACAGTACACGCGAAGGTCGCCCGGTTCGATTGGGGGCTGCTGAAGGGCAAGCTGGAGGCGAAGTGAGGGGACGGCGTTGCCGGGCCTGACGCGACCTCGGCCGTCACCGCCCGCGCCCGGTTCGGATTGCGTGCCTGCCCCGGCGTGTGGTCAAGTACCGGGCCGTCCCGCTTCCCGGTCCGCAGGGCACCCGCGTGATAAGCCGCCGCAAGTTCCTCCGCCGATCCCTCCAGGCCGGGTTCGGGGTGGCCGGGGCCGCCGGCCTCGCCGCCGGGTACGGGTTCTACGAGGCCGCCCACATCCGGGTCAGCCGCCACACCGTCGCGGTCCCGAACCTGCCCCCGGCGTTCGCCGGCAAGACGGTCGCGGTTCTGGCCGACCTGCACCACGGCCCGTTCGTCGGGATCAACTTCATCCGCGAAGCCGTCCGGCTCGCGAACTCGCTCTCCCCGGACCTCATCGCGCTGGTCGGCGACTACGCCCACAAGGGCGTTGACGCCCACACGCAACTGCCGCCGTGCCTGGAGGCCCTGTCCGCCCTGTCCGCGCCGCTGGGGGTGTTCGCGGTGCCGGGCAACCACGACATGCCGCGGGGCGGGGCCGTGTACCGGGAACTCGTCGCCGCGACCCCGCTGACCGACCTGACCAACCGCAACCGCCCGGTGGCGCTCGGCGGCGACCGCCTGTGGCTCGCCGGCGTGGACGACCTGTGGTGGGGCAAGCCGGACGTGGACCGGGCGCTCGACGGCGTGCCGCCCGGTGCGGCGGTGGTTTTACTGTCGCACAACCCGGACTTCGCCGAGGACCGGCCGGACGGCCGCGTCGGGCTGGTCCTGAGCGGGCACACGCACGGCGGGCAGGTATACCTGCGCGGGTTGGGTTCGACGTGGCTGCCGTCGAAGTACGGGGACAAGTACCGGCACGGGCTGGTGTGCGGGCCGGCGTCGGCGGTGTTCGTGTCGCGCGGGCTGGGCGAGGCGGGCGTGCCGCTGCGGATCAATGTGCCGCCGGAGGTGTGCCTGCTGACGCTGGCACCGGGTTGATCTGCGATGCCGATTTGTCTCTGAGAGTCTGCCTCACGGTCTGGCCTCGACGAACTCCAACCACCGCTGAATCCGCGCCGGCATGAACGCCCGCCGCTCCCCAACGAACGCCCGCATGGTTTCCGGTTCCAGGCAAACGCACTTCGGGTCGGTAATGCCCGCGTACCCGCCTCATCGACTAGCCCGCAGCCCTTCCGCAACTTCACTCTGAAAGTTGTAAAGTATCCGATCCAATTCCCAGCCGTTAACACCCGCGAGCGATGCCACACCGAGGTAAAACGCTTCGTGTGCGGCATACGACCCGAACGAAATGCCCAGTCTCGTTGACACGCTCTTAATGCGAACGTCAACTGCGATACTGTCCCTGAAATCTTCGTGGTACACGTCCATCAAGATGTTCCGGGCGTACTTGTCGCCGATGCCCGGCAGAGCTTTCAGGAAGCGGATTTTTCCTTCACGACCCGGTTGGGCAAGCAACTGAACCTTTGCCGCTTCGGGGCCACCCATGTCGCGAACACGTCCGAAACAACCCAAGATGTAATCCGCCTTCAAGTCGGGCATCCGAACTTTCGCTTCCCAACACACCGTCTTCAACTCGGCAAGCCGCTTGTCTTCAGGCAGTGCCGCAATCGCTTCGTAGGTCACACGCTTGTAGTTCGAGCGGTTCCCGATCAAGCCTTGCCACCCGGACGAACGACCCATCGTCGCGAAGCTCTGGAGCAAGTAGTGCCAGAGGAAGTCAGGCCGTTCAATGTCGGCGTGATTCGCCTTGTGTTTGTCCAGGGTAGCACGCTTCTCAACGGCCAACCGACGAACGACGGCAGCGAGAAGCCTCTGTGCGGCGGCAGTGTCCATCAGTGTGCCCCCAAAACTTCAGATTGTACCGCGACTTCGGCCCGCTGTAAAAGCTTCGCTCAGTTGAATCGCGAGAGGAGTTTTCACGGCCCAAGCGACTCCGCCGCGTGACCAAGCCAATCTGCCTTTCTAACCCCGTTCGCCCGACAGAACGCCGCCAACGGGCCGGCCGGTTGACAAGGCTGCGTGACGAGTCCCCTTGTCTCAAGACGGGAGATCGCTGACGCGACTCCTGAACTCCTCCCAGTACGCCGGCGAGTCTTCCCTGGCCGCGATCCGCAGCATCAGACCGAGGGACAGCATGGTGCCGGAGATGATGTCTTCGTCGGCCACCTCGCGACCGTCGCGGTCGGGGTCGATGGTCAACTCCACTTCCCTCACCCACCAGCGGTCGATCTTGGTAACGAGGTCATACAGCGTCCCCAAGAGCCGCAGGTTGATTTCCGCATCGACGGTGCCGAGGAACTTGGGGAGGTCGTGAGCGAGTTCATTGCGGTGTTCACGCACCGCGTCCACGTTCGCCATGTCCGCGTCGTCGATGGCCGACATCCCCTTCAACCACAAGAGGGACGCTCGGAGCGGACTCTTGTCGAGGGCCAACACCTTCGTCTTGTACTCATCGCTGATGACCCAACCGGATTCATCGAATCCGTGGGTGAAGAAGTCTCGAATCCGGTCGATGACCGAGGCCCGGAGCATCTCGTAGGCCGTGAGAAAGATCGACGCAGTGATGAGGTTACCACGGAGGGTATCCGGGTTGAGAAACTTCGCCCAACCGCGCATCGCCTTGTCACGTTGTTCGTCCACGGTCGCCTCCACCTAAAGCGATCCTAGTGTGCCGGTGCCGCGATTTGCGGAAGACCCACCGCCGGCCCAACGAGGGCGTCCACCGCGCCCTGGAGAGTGTGCAGCAGCGCGCGGATGTTTTCGGGGAAGATTTGAAGCACGCCGTCGAGAACCCGGATGCCGTGCCCGTGCCCCTTCAGCGGCGGTGTCTCGCGACCGTTCGAGTGGCTCAAAACATTCCGGACGAGACGCACCCGCTCCACATCGGCGCAGACCCAGCACGGTCCGAAGAGGTCCGTGCCGAACCCGGTTTGGAGTGCCCGCTTGAACTCCTTCGCTTGGGTCCGGGGTACGAGCGACTCAGAGTTCTGGGGCCGCCGCTTCATCGCTAACGCCGAGCGCCTTCCGCGCGGGTCCGAGGAGAGCCGTGATGCATTCGTCTGCCCGCTCGAACGTACCCCGGAGTTCCTCGATTTCGGCGACCACCGCCCGCCGGCCACTCGCTGTCTGCAATTGATGGACACGCTGATTGAAGAAGCCGTGGTGGAGGCGGTTCCGGCCCTTCAGCGCCGCGTCGAGCAGTTCCACGATACCAGGGTCGCCGAACTCGATGTGTTTCTTGACCTCGCGGATTACAACTCCGAGTGTGTCGTCGTGAATCCTACGCCGCTTCTCCGACAGTTCCTCTGGCGTCAGTGTTACGCCGGTTACCGCGTGATAGATCAGGAGCAGGCTACCAACGCCAGCTTCTAACGCCTGGGACCACATCGACGCTTGGCCGAAGTGAGTGAAGACATCACGCATCTCGACTTCTTGTGGAGGAGAGGGCGGTTCCATGAGGTAACCTCGGCGACAAAGGCGGCCCAAAATGGGCCACTACTACTCGACTACTCGACGCTCGGTCAGAGCAAAAGGTTCGCCTGGCCGCGTGGCCCCAGGGAGGTCAGGGTAGGAGGACCGGGCGCGGCGAGCCGGGCGAGGGCGCGGTCAAGGGCGGCCAGGCAGCGGCGCTCGGTGTCGCGGCTCATGGCGAGTTCGAGTTCGTCGAGCGACAGCGGGGTGCCGGGCGGGAACGGGTCGAAAATGCTCGTAAGGCGACGCGGTTCAGGGGCGATGGCGTTTACTTCGTCACTCATGTGCCGGCCCCGGTGGGTGTGACCTCATCGGCCGGTCCGTCGGCGACAGGCGGCAAGGCGAGCAGCGGCCGGGTACTCGCGGGCGCGAGAGCCTTCGCCGCCTTGTTGATTTGCCGGGCGGAGAGGGCCAGGGCGTCGGGGCGGTGCCCATACACCTGCGTGAGAGCCGCGCGTGCAAGTTCGGTCTGGTACACGAGTGCGACGGCTTCGGCGTCACTTACGCCGATGGTTGCAGCCCAGACGCGGGCGTAGATGTCGGGGTCGATGCCGATCTTCCACTTCCGCAAGGCGGCCCGCACTCGCCGGTCGCGGCGGCGTTCGGTGGTCGTAAGAACTACGAACCGGCGGTGGATCACACCGCCGGCATCCACGTCTTCCACAATCGGCACGGCGCGTCTCCCTTATTGGATCAGACCTACCTCGCGGGCCAGTCTGTCGCGGTGGTCGCGGCCCTTCGCGGTCACGCCGTCGGGCGTGATCCAGCCGCTGGTGATGAGACACGTCAGCCGCCACTCGGCGTCGAAGTTGGTGCGGACGACCTTCTAGGCGGTCTTGGACAGGTTGTTGACGGCCGCCTCGATTTGCTCCGCGAACTCGTAGAGGTTCATGGTGCCCCTCTTGGTACGGGATGGGTCTCCGTCACGTCTCGGTTGTGTTCGTGCCCCGGCGCGGTGGCGGTGTTGGTCAGTGGCCGCCCTCCGGCGGCGCGGGGGCAACGATTGGCGGCACGAACCCATCACGGGCGTTGCTGGCTCCCGCCAAGCCGTCCTCGACCAGGATCGCGTAGGCGAACGCGAACGCCCCATGCTCGGCCATCAGCGTGTCGTCGAGTTGCCGGATGATGCCGGCGAGCTTGGTGGATACGGCGGTTCGCGTGACCTCGCGCGTGACCGGGGCGGGGTCCGGGCCGTTCTCGTTGTCGGCGTTCATGGTGGTTCTCCTTTCGGCCGTGGCGGGGCGGTCTTCGGGGCGGTCGGGTGCCGAGGCACGCGCCCGGAGGGCGGCGAGGGCCGACGCGAGGATCGCAGGTAGAGGGACGGGTGGGGCGGTGCTTGCGGCGCGGCGGCGGGCTGAGACGCATCGGGGGCACTGGCAGTCGAGGCGGGCGACGTGAGCCTCGTGGCGGCACGAGCGGCAGTACCGCTCGGTCGCGGGGTTCATTGCGTGGCAGAAGGAGCAGGAGCGAGAGATCATCATCGGGTGGCCCTCCGGGTTCGGACCCGTGGGGGGGGGGGGTGTGGGCCGCGC
>JAYUBA010001457.1:0-2970 GCA_043741075.1 Frigoriglobus sp. | reverse complement strand
ATCACCGTCTTGGCGGGCGAGTCCGTGAGAATCTTCGCCAGTCCCCAGTCCATGACCTGCACTTCGCCGAACGCACCGACCATCACGTTCATCGGCTTCAGGTCGCGGTGAATGACGTGGTGCGCGTGGGCATACGCGACGCCCTGCGCGATCTGCTCGAAAATGGCGAGGTACTTCCCGCGATGGTGCGATGGGTCGGAGCGGTCCTTGAGCATCGCGTCGAGCGTGCGGCCCTTGATGAGCTTCATCGCCAAGTAGGGGCGGCCGTCGGGGAGCGTGCCGAGGTCGTGAACCGGCGGGATGTTCGGGTGTTGGAGATGCCCGGTGATGCGGGCTTCCTCGCGGAACCGGGCCGCGATGACGCTCTCCGCCGCCGGCACGTTCAGAAGCGTTTTCACGCCCACGTCGCGGTCGAGTACACGATCACGGGCGAGATATACGACCCCCATCCCGCCGCGGGCGATCTCTTCGAGCAACTCGTACCGCTCGGGTCCGCCGGTCCCGCTCGCGCGCGGCGGAACCGGGTCGGCGTCCGTCGCGGAGCCGAGAAGGGCGAGCGGCGGCGTGCCTTGCTGGACAACAGTCACGGAACCGGGCGGCGTGTCGGGAGTGTCAGGGGCGAGGTTTTCGGACATGGGGCACCCGTAGGCAAAGGGAGTGCCCAGATGATAACGCAACTCGTAGCCCGTAGCCCGTGAGAACCGCCTATATTCACTTCGCGTCGGTGGCGCCCAGTTCCTTTCGGAGTTGCTCCATCTTGGCTTGCAGTTCCTTCACGGTCGCCTGCATTGCGGGGCGGCTCGCGAGGTTCACCCGCTCCTCCGGGTCGGTCGCCAGGTCGTACAACTCGAACTCCTCCTTGAACTTGAACGGCGGGTCGTAGTAGTGGATGAACTTCCACTTCGTCGTCCGCACGCCGCGGTGCTTGTTCACGTTGTGCGACGGGTCCGGGAACTCGAAGTACTCGTAGTACCACGCGTCCCGCCACTTCACCGGCAGCGGGTCGTCGGGCATCTCCGCGACCAGCCCCACCACGCTCCGCCCGTGCATCTTCTCCGGCGGCTTTCCGCCCGCGATCTCCAGCACCGTCGGCGCGATGTCCACGTTCAGCACCATCTGACCCGGCGTCTTGCCCGCGCCCCACATGTACCTCTTCGGCAGCTTCAGCAGGAACGGCACGCGGATGCTCGGCTCGTGCATGAACCGCTTGTCGAACCGCTGCCACTCGCCCAGGAAGAACCCGTTGTCCGACGTGTACAGCACTGCCGTGTCGTCGCACCGCTTCGCGTCGTCGAGCGCCTTCAGCACCTTGCCGACGTTGTCGTCCACCCCGGTGATGCACCGGCAGTAGTCGCGGATCATGCCGTCGTAGTCCTTCGTGTCCGGGTACTGGCCGAACATGTTCGCCGCTTGCAGGAACGCGCGCGGTTTGCCGGTGCCGGGGTCGTCCCACAGCGCCGGCTTCTTCACGACCGCGTCCGCGTAAAGCTCCTTGTGCCGCGCGGGCGGCTGCCACGCCCGGTGCGGCGACTTGAAGAACAGGAACAGCGCGAACGGCTTCTTGCGGTCGCGCTTCATCCACTCAATCGCCTTGTCCGTTACCACGTCGTCGATCCAGCCGTCGTAGGGCTTGTCGGGTCCGATCTTGCCATCCGCACCGGTCTCCGCGAGAACCGGCTTGAGGTAGTTGCCCTGACCCTGGAAGCCGAAGTAGTAGTCCCAGGTCTTGTCGCGGAAGTGACCGGGGACGTGCGACTTGCCGCAGAACGCGACCTCGTATCCGAGCTTCCGCAGTTCGTCCGGGAGCCACGGCGAATCGGGGTTCAGCTTCGTGCCCATGTTGTCGCGGACGCCGTTCGCGTGCGAGTACTGGCCGGTCATGAGCGTGGCCCGGCTCGGCGCGCACAGCGCGTTGGTGACGAATGCGTTGGTGAACCGGACGCCCTCCTTCGCGATGCGGTCCATGCCCGGCGTCTTGAGGAACGGGTGCCCGGCGCACGACATGAAGTCGTGCCGCTGGTCGTCGGTCATCATCACGATCACGTTCGGTTTTTCCGAGCGGGGGGCGTCAGCCCCCTGTGCCTGGGTGGAGGCAGCGAGAGCGAGAGCGACGGAGAGGAAGAGGCGCATGGGGAACTCCGGGTGCGGGGTGCCCCGGAGTATACCGCGGCGCGACGAGTGGCCGCTACTCCCGGCCCTTCACCCTGAGCGACTGCACGGAACCGCTCCCGTCGCACAGCGGCACGCTCGTACTCGACGGGTCGGCCAACACCTCGGCGAGCGTGGTGGTGCGGAACGCCGCCTCCACGGTCGCCATCGCGTCGTCCATGCGCTTGTGCAGCGGGCACAGGTTGGTGCCGTGGTTCGGCAGGCCCAGCGGGCACGTGGGGAACCGCCCGATCGGGTCCACCGCGTTCACCACGTCCAGGATCGTGACCTGGTCGGGCGGCTTCGCCAGCGAGACGCCGCCGCCCACGCCCCGGTGCGTCGCCACGACCCCCTTCTTCGCCAGCCCTTGCAGAATCTTGGACAGGTAGTCCTTCGGGACGCGGGTGGCGTCCGCGATCTGCGCCGTGGTCCGCGCCGCCGGCGCCTCGTGCGCCAGGTGAATGACGGCACGCAGGGCGTACTCCACCGTCTGCGAAAACATCGCCGCCTCCGGGCCGCCGGTCCCACCACCGTCCGTTGACTTTCGATTATAGCCGCTGGACTCCGCGCGTTAAACAGGATAGATTGATCCTGTTTAACGCGTTCGCCGCCGAACCGCTTTCCTGCGACGGCGGTACTCTCCGGGAGAAGCCATGACGAGCATCGACGAACCGCGGCTGGAATCGGACACGGGGTACCGGTTCGCGTACGTCGCCGAGTTCATCGGGTTCGGCCCGGACGACATCGCGGCGGTCCACGCGGCGGCCCCCGCGCTCGCCCCGCTGGTGCCCGGCCTGGTGGACGCGGTGTACGCCAAGCTGT
>JAYUBA010001456.1:0-9686 GCA_043741075.1 Frigoriglobus sp. | reverse complement strand
CCGACCACGGCCGTCACGGCGAGCGCCACGCCGTCGAGGAGCAATACGGCCAGCGATTTCTGAAGGTTGAGGACATCGAAGAAGCGGTTCCCTAGTTCGGGACCGTAGCGTTGGTCGAAGGCCTCCAGGCGGATCCGCGGGATCCGGTGCGCGTAGTCGGCGACCACGCGGACGAACAGCCGCTTCTGGATGTACTCGACGACGTACACTTGCATGGCCCGGATCGCCGCCGCCAGCCCGAGGATACTCATCAGCACCCCGGCGATGACGACGACCGGCCACAGCATGACGCCGAAGGCGACCGTGTTCACCAGCAACTCGACGGCGATGGGGGTCGCCAGCGACAGCACGGCGACGGCCACGGTGAACACGACAACCGCCACGATGTCGCGGCGCTCCGGCTCGAGGAGGTACTTGAGCCGGTCGAGCGGGCGGGGCGGGGCGTGCCCGTGCCCGGCGTCGTGGACTGCCGCCGGTCCGTGTTCCGCCGAAGAGTCCGCCATTCAACCCGCTCCAAAAGGCACAACCGGGGACAGGTGCTTCACTTCGGCGGACCGACCCCGCGCCGGGCGAGCTTGACCAGTTCGACCACGCCGATCGGGGCCAGGGCGCAGGCCAGTACAACCCCCCAGTCGGCGGCGGCGAGCGGCACGGTGTGCAGCACGGCTTGCAGGAACGGCACGTAGACCGCCGCCACCTGGAGGAGCAGGCTGCCCGCCACCGCCGCCCAGAGCCACGCGTTCGTGAACAGTTGGGCGGTGAACGCCGAGCGGACCTGGGAGCGGGCGTTGAAGGCGTGGAACACCTGGGCCACGGCCAGCGTCATGAAGGCCAGCGTGGTCGCGTGCCGCAGCCCGCTGCCTTCGGCACCGTACCAGCGCATGCCGACAGAGAAGGCCAGGAGCGTGACCCCGGCGAGCAGAAAGCCCTGCCAGGTGATCAGCCACACGAACGGCCGGTCCACGAGGGGCCGGCGCGGGTCGCGGGGCGGGCGCGTCATGACGTCGCGGGCCGACGCCTCCAGCGCCAGCGCGAAGGCGGGGAAGACGTTCGTGATCATGTTCAGCCACAGGATGGGAAGGGCCGCCAGCGGCAGCGGCCAGCCCAGCAGGATGGCGACGAAGATGACCTGGATCTGCGAGACGTTGCAGCAGAAGGCGAAGTGGATGAACTTGACGATGTTCGCGTAGATGATCCGCCCCTGCTCGACGGCCCCGACGATGGTGGCGAAGTTGTCGTCGGTGATGACCATGTCGGACGCCTCCTTGGCGACCGCGGTCCCCTTGATGCCCATGGCGATGCCGATGTCGGCCTTCTTCAAGGCCGGGGCGTCGTTGACCCCGTCCCCCGTCATCGCGACCACCTCGCCCCGCCGCTGGAGCGCCTCGACGATCCGCAGCTTGTGCTCCGGCGAGACGCGGGCGAACACCGCGGTGTCGGAGACCACGCGCTGCCAGCCGGCCTCGTCCAGCCCCCCCAGGTCGCGGCCGTGGACCGTCGTCAGCGGCCGGCCGCCCGCGTCGCGGTCGATCCCCAGCTCGCGCGCGATGGCGGCGGCGGTCGCCGGTTGGTCACCGGTGATCATGACCACCCGGACGCCGGCCCCCCGGCATGTGGCGACGGCGGCCTTGACCTCGTCCCGCAGCGGGTCCATCATGCCGACCAGGCCGACGAAAACCAGGTCGCGGGTAAGGTCCCCCTCGCCGTAGCCCTCCGGCAGTTCGCGGTAGGCCAGACCGAGCATCCGCAGCGCGCCGCCGGCCAGTTCCCGGTTGGCCTCCTCCCAGCCCCGGCGGTCCTCGGCGGTCAGCGGTGCCACGCCCCCGGCCCGAACCTGCGACGCGCTCTTCTCCAGCAGCGCGCCCGGCGAGCCTTTGACGAACGCCACGGCCTTGCCCTCCGGGGCGCGATGAACGGTCACCATCCGCTTCGTTTCGCTGCTGAAGGGCACCTCGGCCAGGCGCGGGTAGTCCCGTTCCAGCGCGGCCGGCATCAGGCCCGCTTTTTCGGCGGCGACCAGCAGGGCCGCTTCGGTGGGGTCGCCGAGTACGGCGTCCCGGCCCGGCGCGTGCTCGATGTGCGCGTCGTTGCACAGCGCGCCGACCCGCAGGGCCAGCGCCAGGTGCGGGTCCGCGCCGGCGGCGACGGGCCGGCCGCCCGCGCGGAACTCCCCCGCCGGGGCGTAGCCGCTGCCGGTGACCTCGACGTGCCGGCGGTCCAGGACGAGGGCCCGCACGGTCATCTCGTTCCGGGTCAGGGTTCCCGTCTTGTCCGTGCAGATGACGGTGGTCGAGCCCAGGGTTTCGACCGCCGGCAGCCGGCGGACGAGGGCCCCCAGGCGGCCCATGCGCAGCACCCCCAGGGCCAGCGTCATGGTGGTCACGGCGGGCAGGCCCTCGGGCACGGCGGCGATGGCCAGGGAGATGCCGACCTCCAGCATGTGCCCGAAGTCGGTGGCCCCGCGCAGCCAGCCCAGCAGGACGACGACCGCGCACAGGGCCAGGACGAGGGCGACCAGGGCGTGGCCGAGTTGCGTCAGCTTGCGCTCCAGTGGGGTGTCGCGGGCGACCGCCTCCGCGATGAGCCGGCCGATCTTCCCCATCTCCGTGCGGGCACCCGTGGCCGTTACCAGTAACAGCCCGCGGCCGTCGGTGACGACGGTGCCCAGGAAGGCCGTGTTGCGGCGGTCCCCGAGGGCCGCGTCCGGGTCCGGGATCGGCTCGGGGGTCTTGAACACGGCCTGGGACTCCCCGGTCAGGACGGCCTCGTCCACCTGCAACCGCGCGCCCTCGACGACCCGCCCGTCGGCGGGCACCCGCGCCCCGGCACTGAGGACGACCAGGTCGCCCGGCACCAGGTCGGCCGCGGGGATCTCGCGCTCCGCGCCCCCGCGGACGACGTGGGCCGTCGGCACCGCCTGCCGTTGCAGGGCGGTGAGCGCCTGCTCGGCCCGCCACTCGGTCAGGAAGCCGACGCCCGTGTTCAGGGCGATGACGACCAGGACGGCGACCGCCTCGAGGTTTTCCCCGAGCGCGAACGCCACGACGGAGACACCGACGAGCAGGGCGACGATGAGGCTCTTGAACTGGCCCGCGAGGATCGCGACGGCGGACCGCCCTTCGGCCGCGGCCAGGGCGTTCGGGCCGTATCGCGCGAGCCGCCGGGCTGCCTCGGCGTCGGTCAGGCCGGTTGTCGGGTCGGTCCGGAGCGCCTGGGCGACCTCGTCCGTCGGCAGCGTGTGCCACACAGGTTCCGGCCCGTCGGCGGCGCCCGCGGGATCGGCCGGCCGACCACTCGCCCTGCTATCGGCACTCACGTGAAGATCCGGGTTGGTCTTGCCGTCGTGTTTCATGGCCTCAACCTGCCGCCTGGTCGTGTGCCTACCGGAGACGAGCATCCGCTGCGGCCAACCTCAGCCGGCAACCCTGGGAGTGCGTTGCCTTGTTCGTCTCCGGTTCACTCGACCCCGGCAGGTGCCGTGGGCGCCGGACGACCGCGAATCACTCACCCGCCGCCGTCGGCGACGGCACGCGCCGGCCGTTGCCGGCGGCGGCGAGAGCTTCCGGCATGTCCCTGGACGCCTCGTTGGTCTGGTTGGCCTCGATCATGGCGTTGCGCAGCTGCTCGGTCAGGCTGGCGAGGTTGCCGGGCGAATGCGGGATCAGGATCGTGTTCGTCCGCGACGAGGCCCCGATGTCCTTCAGCGTGTCGAAGTACTGGGTCATCAGGACGAGGTTCATCACGTCCTTCGCCGTCGTGCCCGGCACCGACCTCCGGAATTCGTCCACCGAATCCCGCAACCCCTCGACGATGGCCTTCCGCTGCTCGGCGATACCCTTGCCCTGTAAGGCCTTGCTCTGGGCGTCGCCCTCGGCCGCCTTGACCTTGAGGATCCGATCCGCTTCGCCCTTCTCGGTCGCCGCCACCCGCATCCGCTGCGCGGCGTTGATCTCGTTCATCGACTCCTTCACCTTGGCATCCGGGTCGATGTCGGTGACGAGCGCCTTGAGGATTCCGTACCCGAAGCCTTCCATGACCTGGGAGAGTTGGGCCTTCACGATGTCGGCGATGTCGTCCTTCTTCTCGAACACGTCGTCGAGCTTGATCTTGGGCACCTGGGCACGCACCACATCGAAGACGTACGATGTGATCTGCTTGCGCGCGTCGTCGAGCTTGTAGAACGCGTCGTAGACCTTCTCCTGCAGGACGTAGAACTGGACGGCGACGACCATGTGGACGAACACGTTGTCCTCCGTCTTGGTCTCGATCTTGACGTCCAGTTGCTGGACCCGCAGGTTGACGCGTCCCGCCACACTGTCGATGAAGGGGATCTTGAAGTTGAGGCCCGGCCCGGCCTCCCGCACGAATTTCCCGAGCCGCTGGACGATGGCAACCGTGCGTTGCTCCACCGTGAAGAACGTGAACACCAGCGCGGCGATCACCGCGAGCGCGGCGATCCCCAGAGCGATCGCCGCGTAGGGGAGAGTGGGGTCGTTCATCGTCGAGTTCTCCTTAAAGTTAGACCCAGTTGTGGGCGTCGGGTTGGTGGATACCGGCGGAAGCCGTCCCGCGTTATCGCGAGCGGAAAAGGCACCGTTGGCGAGCTAGTACTTTTTGCGGATGATCGGCGGGGACTCGATGATGTTCCCCCGCCCGTCGGCCGCCACGAAGTAGTTGTGGGGGATCTGGGGTCTTCCCCGGTCATCACGTTCACCCGGTAGCGGTCCCCCAGAGCGGCACGACGGCCACCCGGTACAACTGACTCAGCCGACCCAGGGCGGCGAGGACGCCCGCGCTGATCGCGCGCGCGGGGAGCCCGTCCACAGGCTCACCCGACGGCCGATCATCGTCCGCCACCGGGAGCGTCGTCGTCGGCATCGTCGGTCTCCTGCGCGAGTTGAAAGGGCCCGGCGCCGAAGTGGCGGCGGGATCGCCGATCCGCTGGTACACTCGTTCGCCGGCGTGGGGCTGCGTGCGGACGAGATTCGCCGGATTCACCTGGGACTGGAGGGTGCCCTGGGGTCGGCCCGGTTCGCACTCGATGTCCACCGGATCCGGGCGGTCGTCCGCGGGAAGGGGACAGCATCGGGAGGCAAGCTCGACGCCGTCATTGTACGTAATCGTCGGGGCGGCGCCGACCCGCATTGAGGGATTCCCTTACGCTGAGGAGAATATCCCCGACTTCTGCCTTATCTGCACGGGTGTCGCCGTCCGGTATAACCTTTACATCGACCACCCGGCCCGGTGCCGCCCCCGCCGTGAGCGGCCTCCTGGGTCGCGAACGAACTGGAGTGACCCGTGCCCGCCCTGCCGACCCCCGTGCTGCCCAAGCGGATCCCCCACGGGCCGCACCCGCCGACGGCGTCCGTTCGCGTCTCGCCCCTGCTGATCGAAGCCGCCGGCGCCGACGCGGACGCGGTGCTCCAGAAGTTGCGCACGTCGAAAGAGGGGCTTTCGGACGAGGAGGCCGCGCGGCGGTTGAGAGAACACGGACCGAACGTCGTGGCCCGGGACGAGCGCCACCCCCGCATCCGCCTGCTCCGCAAGGCCCTGATCAACCCGCTCGTGATCCTGCTCGTCGTGCTCGCCGCCTCCTCGTTCCTGACCGGCGACCTCCGGGCGGGGGGCGTCATCCTCCTCATGGTGGCCCTCGGGGTCGTCGTGCGGTTCGTCCAGGAGGCCCGGGCCGACTCCGCCGCCGCCAAGCTCCGCGCGATGATTAGCGTCCACGCGACCGTCGTCCGCGGCGGCGCGCCTCGGGACGTGCCGGTCGCGGCCCTGGTCCCCGGCGACGTGGTCGAACTCGCCGCCGGGGACATGATCCCGGCCGATGTCCGGTTGCTCGCGTGTAAAGACCTGTTCCTCATCCAGGGCAGCCTGACCGGGGAGTCGTTCCCGGTCGAGAAGTTCGCCGCGCGGGAAGGGATCGCGGGCCGCTCGCCCCTGGAGTTGACCAACGTCTGCTACCTGGGCACGAGCGTCGAGAGCGGGGCCGCCACGGCGGTCGTCGTGGCCACCGGCCTGACGACCTTCCTCGGCGGCATCTCGACCGCACTCGTGGAAGAGCAGGAGCCGACCAGCTTCGACCGCGGCATGACCCGGTTCACCTGGCTGATGATCGACTTCATCCTCGTCATGGCCCCCCTGGTGTTCATCATCAACGGGCTGACCAAGGGGGACTGGGCGGGGGCGTTCTTCTTCGCGATGGCGGTGGCAGTCGGGATGACACCGGAGATGCTGCCCATGATCGTCGCCGTCTGCCTGTCCAAAGGGGCGGTCGCCATGTGCCGCAAGAAGGTCGTCGTCAAGCGGCTGAACGCGATCCAGAACCTGGGGGCGATGGACGTCCTGTGTACGGACAAGACCGGCACCCTGACCCAGGACCGGATCATCCTGGAGAAGCACTGCGACGTGACGCTGAAGGAGGACGACGACGTTCTGCTACTCGCCTACCTCAACAGCCACTTCCAGACCGGCCTGAAGAACCTGATGGACCGGGCCGTCCTCGCCCACACGGAAGTCCACGCCCACCCGGCGTTCCCCGAGTACGCGAAGGTCGATGAGATCCCCTTCGACTTCTCCCGGCGGATGATGTCCGTCGTCGTGAAGACGCCCGGCGGCGCGCACCGGCTCATCTGCAAGGGCGCGCCGGAAGCCGTCTACGAGCGGTGCGCGAACTTCGAACTGGACGGCGAGATTCAGCCCGTGAACCCCATGATCCGGGCCGATCTGAAGGAGGAGTTCGACCGGCTCAGCGCCGACGGCTTCCGCGTCCTCGCGGTGGCGTACCGCGACCTGGACCCCAAACCGGCCTACTCGAAAGACGACGAACAGAACCTGACGTTACGCGGGTACGTGGCGTTCCTCGACCCACCCAAGGAGACCGCGCGGGCGGCGATCGCGGCCCTCCAGGCGGACGGCGTGGCGGTCAAGGTGCTGACCGGCGACAACGAACTCGTGAGCCGGAAGATCTGCCGGGAAGTCGGCATCGCTACGGACGCCGTGCTACTGGGCACTCAAGTGGAAGGGATGTCCGACGCGGAGTTGGCCGACGCCGCCGGTAAGACGACTCTCTTCGCGCGAATGTCACCGGCCCATAAGCAGCGGGTCATCAAGGCGCTGCAGGGGGCGGGGCACGTCGTCGGGTTCCTGGGCGACGGCATCAACGACGCCCCGGCCCTCCGCGCCGCCGACGTGGGCATCTCGGTGGACACGGCCGCGGACATCGCCAAGGAGTCGGCCGACGCGATCCTAATGGAGAAGGATCTGCTGGTGCTCGCGGAGGGCGTGCGGGAGGGGCGCAAGGTGTTCGCCAACATCCTCAAGTACGTGCGGATGGGGGCCAGCTCCAACTTCGGGAACATGTTCAGCGTTCTGGGGGCGAGCGTGTTCCTGCCGTTCGTCCCCATGTTGCCGATCCAGATTCTGACCAACAACCTGCTCTACGACCTGTCCCAGGTGGCCATCCCGACGGACGACGTGGACCCGGAACAGGTCGCCCGGCCGCGGCCGTGGTCGATCGGGCAGATCACCCGGTACATCCTGTTCGTCGGCCCGTGCAGCTCGGTCTTCGACTACGCCACCTTCTTCGTGATGCTGTCCGTCTTCGGCTGCTGGGACCCGGCCAACGCGTCGCTGTTTCAGACCGCCTGGTTCGTCGAGTCCCTGCTGACGCAGACGCTCATCATCCACGTCATCCGGACGAACCGCATCCCGTTCCTCCAGAGCCGCGCCAGTTGGCCGCTGATCGCGACCACGGTGGCCGTCATGGCGGTCGGGGCGTCGCTGCCGTTTTCGCCCGTCGGCCCGCTCCTCGGGTTCACCCCGCTGCCGCTGCTGTACTGGCCGGTCCTGGCCGCGATCCTGCTCGGGTACGTTGTCCTGACGCAGGTCGTGAAGACGTGGCTGTTGCGGAAGGGCTGGGTGTCCGGGTAGCGCGGCGACCGGGATCCGCTTCCACTTCGCGGCCCCGGATTCGGTCGCGGGAGTGTCCCGAGGCGCGGGTTCGTGCTATGATGGCCGCCAGCCTGCATCATCCCTCGAACGAACGTGCCGGGAATCGCCATGCCTGAACCGTCACAATCGTTGCCCGCCGCCGAGGGGTCACTCACGGATTCGCAAGGGCCACTCGATCCGACCGCGCCGCGCCCGGACGGCACCCTGTCCGAACCGAACTTCGCCCCGCCGGAACGCGCGGGCGAGGTCGGCACGTTCGGCCGCTACCGCGTGCTCAAGAAGCTCGGCCAGGGCGGCATGGGCGCCGTCTACCTGGGCTACGACGGCGCGCTCGAACGCAAGGTCGCGCTCAAGGTGATGCTGCCGCGGCACGCGGCCGGTGCCGACGCGCGCGAGCGGTTCCTGCGCGAGGCCCGGTCGGCCGCGAAGATCAAGAGCGATCACGTCGTCACGATCCACGATGTCGGCGAGGAACGCGGTGTCCCGTTCATCGCGATGGAGTACCTGCTCGGCTACCCGCTCGACCAGTACCTGAAGTCCAAGGGCGAACTGCCGCTCGCGCAGGTGCTGCGGGTGGCCCGCGAAACGGCGATCGGCCTCGCCGCGGCGCACGGGTTGGGGCTGGTTCACCGCGACGTCAAGCCGGCCAACCTGTGGCTCGAGGCCCCGAACGGGCGCGTGAAGTTGCTCGACTTCGGGCTGGCGCGGGCGACGGACGACGACGTTCACCTGACCAACAGCGGCGCGGTCATGGGCACGCCCGCGTACATGAGTCCGGAGCAGGGCCGCGGGCTGAAGGTCGATCACCGCAGCGACCTGTTCAGCCTGGGCGTGCTGCTGTACCGGTTGTGTACGGGCAAGATGCCGTTCACCGGCGCCACCACGATGGCGGTTCTCACCAGCCTCGGGATGGACACGCCCACCCCGCCGCGGCAACTCAACCCGCAACTCCCCGAAGCGCTGGAAGCAATCGTCACGAAACTGCTCGCGAAGAACCCGGCCGAGCGATTCCAGACCGCGACCGAAGTGGCGGACGCGATCCGCACCGTCGAGCAGGCGAAGCCCACGTCCGGGCCGCTCCCGGTCGTCGTGCCGCTGCCGGTGCAACCGCTCGCGGTCGGCGCGCAGACGCAGAACGTGTGGGACGGCATCGAGGACTCCGGGTCCGTCGCGGTCCCGCTGGCGTCGAGCGCGGAGGCGGAACCGGAGCCTGCGCCCGCACCAAGGCCGCAGCGCAGGAGGCCGGAGCGGCGGGCGTCGAAGTGGCCCGCGCTTCTGGCGGTCGGGGTGCTGTGCGCCGCGGTCGCGGTGTTCGCGGCCGTCCTGCTGCGGCCGTCGAACGGCACGCTGATCGTCGAAAGCGACGACCCGGACGCCGAACTCCTCATTAAGAAGGACGGCGAGACCGTCCGCGACCGCACCAAGGACCGCGAGTTCGCGCTGCCGACGGGCACCTACACGGTCGAACTTGCCGACCCCAAGCCCGGCCTGAAACTCGATCGCGACAAGGTCGAGATCGCGAAGAACGGCACGAGCCGCGTGGCCGTCCGACTCCAGAAGCCGCCGGGCCCACGGCCGGCGGCGAAGCCGAAGGACAAGGACACGCCGCCAGCACCGGCACCGGGTCCGATGCCGGACGCGGTGATTCAGGCCGAACTCGGCGTCGCCGCGGGCGCGGTGGTCCGCGTCACCGAGACGAACCGCAAGGGCACGTCGTGCCCGGTGCTGCT
>JAYUBA010001455.1:0-9701 GCA_043741075.1 Frigoriglobus sp. | reverse complement strand
CGACCTGGTTGAACGCGTGCGCCGCGTAGTAGTGCCCGTACCAGTAGTGGGCGCGGTCGTCGGCCGTCAGCTCCATGTACTTCACCGCCGCCTTGATCTCGTCCGCGTCGTACTTGCCGCACAGTTGTAGCACGCACACCCCGGCCGCGGTGCGGGCGTAACCCGCGCCCGCCGAGTACGGCTGGTAGCGGTAGCCGCCGGTCCGCTTGTCGAAGCACTTGTTCACGTACTTCAGGGCGTCGTCCGTCACCTTGTCCGGCACGTGGATGCCCGCGTCCTTCGCCCCGCGCAGCGCCATCACCTGCATGATGGTGACGGAGATGTCCGCCCCGGTCGGGGACGGCTCGTACCGCCACCCGCCCTCGTTGTTCTGCGTCTTGATGATGAGTTCGATGGCCCGCTTGGTGATCTTCTTCACGTCCTCGTCGCCGGTCATGCCGTACGCCTGCGTGAGCGCGAGTGCGGCCATGCCGTGGCAGTACATGTTGCCGCCGCGCGCCCCCACCAGGTAGCCGTCCTCGCGGGCGGTGGAGCACAGGTAGCGGACGCCCTTCGCGACCGCCTTGCCGTGGTCGCCCTGGTTCGGCATGTGGCCGTTCGCCATGAACGCGAGCAGCGTGAAGCCGGTGATCGCGGTGTTGCCCCAGGAGCCGTCGTTCTCCTGCTTGTCGGCGAGGAACTTGAGGGCCTTGTCCACCGCCTTCTTGGTGGCCTCGTCCATCTTCACGTTGTCCTTGGGGACGACGGCGATCGGCTTGGGGTCGTCGCCCTTGGGCGGCTGGGTCGCGGCGGGCGCGGCGAACACGCCGACGAGCGCGGCGGCCAGCACCGATGTGAAGACGAGGCGCATGTCGAACTCCTGCGCGGTCGGGTCGCGGCTGTTTTGTGGGACAGGCCTCCCGGCCTGTCTCCGTTGCGACAGGCCGGGAGGCCTGTCCTACAAGAACGGACTATCCGGACAGAGGGCCGGTGAACCGACGCGTTCGGCTCACCGGCCCAGGGGAATAGCTCAGCGGTTCCGGCGGGTCACTTGCCGGGGACCGGCGTGACGCCGGCCGGCTTGCCGTTCTTGATGTTGATGTTGTACTGCTTGATGAGTTCGCGGAACTCGGCCGGGAACTGGGTGTCGCTGGTCTGCTGAACCTTGTCGCGGTCCTTGTTGCGGAGCTTGATGAAGGCGCCGTCGCCGGTGGCGGTGTTCCCGGACGACCCGGTCTTCTTGAGCTTGTCGTCGCCGTTCATGTCGCCCTCGCTCATCCCCATGTTCATCGGCATGCCCATGCCCATGCCCATCCCCATACCCATGCCCATGCCCATACCCATACCGGGCTGCATGCCCATGCCCATGCCCATCCCCATACCGGGTTGCATACCCATGCCGGCCATCGCCATCTGACCCATGCCCGGTTGCGCGCCGGGCATGCCCTGGGCCATTGCGGCTTGGTTGAGGGCGTCGAGTGCCTGTTGCAGACCCTTCGCCGCGTCCTGTTGGTTCATGCCGGCCTCGCCGGGCATGCCCTTGCCCAACTGGTCGCCGGCCTTGCCCAACTGCTCCCCGGCCTTCTGCAACTGACCCTGCACGGCCATCGGGGCGTTCGCCTGGGCCTGTTGAAGCGCGGCCTGCGCGGCGGCGGTTGCCTGCTGCGACTGCTGAAGCGCCTTGGTCGCGTCGAGGACTTGCTGCTGGGTCTTGGCGAGGTCGTCCTTGTTCATGGGCATCCCGCCCTTGTCGCCCATCCCCATCCCCTTGTCGCCCATGCCCTTATCCATCGGCATGCCCTTGTCACCCATGCCTTTCTCACCCATCCCCTTATCCATCGGCATCCCCTTATCGCCCATGCCCTTGTCCATCGGCATCCCCTTATCACCCATCCCCTTGTCCATCGGCATGCCCTTATCCATCGGCATCCCCTTGTCGCCCATCATGCCGGGTTGCATGTCGGCGGCCTTCTTGAGTTCTTCGAGCGCCTTCTGTTGGTTCTCGATGGCCTTCGGGAGGTCGCCCTTCTCCAGCGCCTTCGCGGCCATGTCCGCGGCCTTCGCAGCGTCGGGCAGGTTCTGGTCCGCGGCCTTCTTGGCGATTTCCTTCTGAAGTTGGGCGATGTCCGGCATCCCCTTCTCCATCATGCCCTTGTCGCCCATCATGGGGTCCATCGGCATGCCCTTGTCGCCCGGCATCGGGTTGACGGCCATCTCGGCCATCTTCGCCTTGTCGGCGGCGTCCTTGGCCTGCTCGATGGCCTTCGCCAACTGCTGCGCAGCCTGCTGCGGATCGACCTTGTTCGGCTGGAGCGCGGCCTGGTCGGCGGCCTCCTGGCCCTTCTTCTCGTCGATCTTCTTCTGCACGTCCTTCGCGGCGTCGTCGAGCTTGGCCGCGGCGTCCTTGGCCTTTTCGCCACCCATCATCGGCATGTTCATGGCGAGGTCGTTCTTCGCGCCCTCCTGCTTCATGCCGGCCTCGTCCACCTTCTTGGCCGCGTCGGGTGCGATGTCTTTCAACTCCTTGCCCACGTCCTTGGTCGGCGGGGTGAGGTCGTCCTGCTTCTTGGCGATGTCGCCGGTGTCCGGCTTCTTCGGGTCGGCGGCGGCCTTGTCGGCGGCCTTGGCCACGTCCTTCTCGTTCTTGGCGAGTTCCTCCAGCTTGCCCTTCAGGTCTTCGAGCTTGGCGATCTCGGCGCGCCGCTCCTCAATGGCCTTGGCCTGCTTCTCCAGTTCGTCCTTGGCTTTTTCCAGCGCCGCGAGCGCGTCCTGCTGCTTGGGCTTGGCGTCGGCGGGCTGCTTGGCGTCGAGCTTGTCGGCGGCCTGCTTCTGGGAATCGAGCGCCTTGTCGAGCGCCTGCTTGGCGTCGGTGTTCGGCGGGAGCGGGGTCTTGGCGAGGTCGTCGGTCTTCTTCGCCACGTCCTTCTGGGCGGCGGCGGCCTCCTTCGCCTTTTCCGGCGCGGGGTTCTCGGCCGCCTTGTCGGTCTTCGCGTTCGTGTCCTTCTGATCCTTGATGATCTGGTCCAGTTGCTCGATGGCCTGCTTGGTGGCGGCGAGCGGGTCGGTCTTGGCGAGTTCGGCCGCGGCGATCTGGCGATCGAGTTCGTCCTTCGCGCCCTTCAGCCCGTCGAGCGCCTTCTCCTGCGGCTCCCGCGCCCCGGCCTCGTCCCTGGCGCGGAGTTTGTCCTCGGCCTTCTCCTGCTGCTTCTCGGCCGGGGCGAGCTTCTCGGCGGCCTCCGGGGCGACCTTCAGGGCGGCCTTGCGGGCGTCGCTGGTCGCGAACTCGGCCTTGGTCTGTTGGTTGGCGAGCTCGTTGGTGCGGGCGGTCTTCGGATCGACGCCCGGCTTGGTCTTCTCGGTCGGGTCGGGCCTCTCGGCGGTGTCCTTGTTCACCTTGGTCTGGGCGTCGATGGCCTTCTCCACCTGCGCCTTGGCGGCCTTGAGGGCGTCGAGCCGGCTCGTCGGGGGCGTGCGGAGCGCCGCGGCCAGGTCCTTCAGTTCCTTCGCGTGGCGGCGCTGCGCCACGCTGGCCTCCAGGAAGCTGGCGCGGCGGAGCGAATCGGCGGTGGGGGCCATGTCGGCGGCCAGTTTGCTACCGCGCGGGAGCGCGTCGGCCTTCTCGACGCGGGCCAGTTGCTCCGGGGTGAGGAGCTTCTCGGTCGCGAGGCGGCCCACCTGCTTGAACACGGCGATGACCTCGGCGCGGAGGTCGCCCTGCTCGTTCGCGAGTTCCTCACGGTCGTCCACGACCACGCCGCGGCGGCTCGGTAGGGTGCTGTTGGTGTGCGCCTCGGTGACGAGCTTGATCTGCTTCTCGGCGGCGCGCTCCAGGCGCTCGGCGGCCTCGTCGAGGTTCTTGATGACGTCGAGTTGGCCGAGCATCACCTTGAGCTGCTGCACGACGGCGAGGTGCTTGACGTAGGCGGCCTTCTGCTCCTCGGTCGCGGTCTTCGGGTCCGGGGCGCCGATGGCCTTTTCCAGGTGGGCCAGCACGCCCACGATCTCGGTCTCGCTCAGCCCGCGCAGCCCGTCGGCCACGTCGCGGAGCATCTTCTGCTCGGCGGTGACCGGGAGGCGCTGGTAGCGCATCGCGTTGAGCGTGGACTGGGAGCGGCGGGACGCCTCGTCGATCCGCGCCTGAATCTTCTTCTGCTCGTCCCGCTGCTTGGCCGGGTCGAGGTCCTTGGACTTGGAGGACGCCAGGGGGATGATGGTCACGACCAGCGCGAGGGCGGCTGCGATGCGGCAACGGCGACCGGCAATCATCGGCGGGGCCTCCTTGAGGCGGGTGGGGCGCGGGAGAGGTGCGCCCCGGTGAGGATTTGTTAAGTATCGAATCGTCGCGGGCGGAATGCAATCGGAAACTTTTCGGGGCGTTACGCGGCGGTTACTCCGGGGTGAACCCCTCGCACCAAGTCGTATTGAAGGGTGGCCGTGGTTTCTTTGCTTTGACCTCCCCCCTTGAGGGGGAGGTCGCCGCGTCGCTTTGGACGCGGCGGGTGGGGGGAAACGTCACCCCACCCGCGTCGCTCACCCCCCACCCGGCTCGCAAAGCCTCGCCGACCTCCCCCTCAAGGGGGAGGTCAAAACCAAGCCGATCGCGGGGGTCACTTCTTCGGCTCCTCCTTCGGCCCGGTCGGCTCCCTGAACACGTTCGCCTGATCGGCGGCGAGGTCGCGCAACTTGTCCTGGAGCCGCTTGGTCTGTTCGTTCCTCATGACGATCGCGTACGCGGCGTCGGCAGAGGTGACGACGGTCTTGCGGCGGGCCTCCTTCGTGTAGCCGGGCACGCGGTTGCCCGCCGGGTTCTTGTCGAACGCCTCCACATATAATTCAACCGTGTCGCCCAGCTCGAGTTTCGCGGTGGTGCCGTCGGGCATCACCTTTTGCAGGCCGGCGATCTCGAAGTTGTACCGCCCGCCGGCCTCCAGCCCGGCCGGCGCGCCCCCCGGCGCGGGCGACGGGAAGGAGTAGAACTCGATGTTCACCCGGTCCCGCGCCGGCTCATCCAGCCCCCGCCACGACTGCTCGAACAGCCCCAGGTCCGGGACGTACCCGCCGACCGTCTTGAGGTCCGCGGCGACCGGCTTGAGCGGCAGCTTGGCGTACACCTTGTTCTCCGGGTCGTCCCGCGGGTGCTGGATCTTCTGAATCTCTTCCGGGTACGCGTCCAGGGCGACGCCCTTGGGGAACACGCGGTACCGCACGTTCGCCCGGCCGATCCCCTGCTCCGACCGGGCGTGGTAGATGACCATGATTCGGCCGTCTTCGGACAGCGGCATTTTGTCGCCCCAGTCGTAGACCCGCGGGTCGCCCTTGGCACCGAATTCGTTCGGGTCCGGGTGGCGATCGGACTCCGGGAGGAACGTGACGACCGGCGGGCGGTCCTCCAACATGCGCACGTTGCGCCGGATCGGCACCGCATCCGGGTTCTTGAACCCGCGGTCGTCCACCAGTTCCAGGCGGTACGCGATCATCTTCGGCGTGGTCGGGAACTTCCACTCCGCGGCGGTGCGGTCGTCGGCCACCGCGAGCGGCCGGACCGGCGGCAACTCGCGCTCGCGGGTGCCGTCGCCGCGCTCGATGGGGATCAGGATCGCGCTCCTCACCGGCTTCGAGAACGCGGCCCCGATGCGGACCTCGGACATGGGCAGCGCGTCCACGATCTCGCCCCGCTTGGCGCCCTCGTTCTGGCGCTCGAAGGGCTTCCCGTCGTGGGTGCCGAGGAACTTCGGCAGGAGTTGCCACGACTCGATCTCGACCGCCGTCGGGGGGGCCTCGAACCGGACGCGGCCCTGGTCGCGGGTGCGCCCGTTGCCCAGGCGCGCGCTGAAGCTGAAGTCGCTCGTCGAAGCGGGCAGCTTGGCGGTGAAGTACGCGCCGCCGTCCTCCGCGTCGCGCTCGTACTTCAGGTCGTAATACTCCTCCGGCTGGCCGTCCGGTTCGACCCGGAGGCGGCCCACCATGTCGGGTTCGTACTCGCCGGTCACCTTGTACCGGATTTCGACCTCGGTCCCGGTCGGCCACACGTCCTGCGACACGTTCTTCAGGTGAATCGTGCGCGGAATCTCCACGTCGAGGAGCGCCTGGCGCTTGAGCAGCACGCCGGCGAGTTCGGGGCGGGCGAGGGCGAACCCGGCCCACAGCGCGAGTACGGGCAGCGCCACCGCGCCCGCGAGGACGAGCCGCGTGTAGTTCACGAGTTTGAGGAGGTTGTGCCGGTCCGCCATCTCGCCGGCCTCGCGGGTGACCTGGGCGATGAGCACCGGCGACATGCCCGCGGTGCGCGCGTCGGGGCGGTTCAGTTGCACCGCGGTGACGAGCCGGTGCCCGAACTCCGGAATGGCCTTTTCCGCGGCGCTCGCGAGTTCGTCCACGGGCGGGGTGCGGACCCAGGGGCGGAGCAGGAGCAGGTACGCGAGGCCGGCGGCGAGGAGCAGTTGCCCGGCGGTCATGCCGGCGCGGAGCCACTTGGGGGATTCGTCCCGGACCGGGTTCGGGGGCAGGTGCAGCCCGTAGCGGAGCCGCAGGTGTTCGGTGAGCCACCGCTCCTCGGCGGTCGCCGACGGGGCCGGGGCGAACACCCACGTCTCCTTGCGCAGTTTGCGCCACGACTCGGAGCCGAGGTAGCGGTCGGCGAGCCAGTCGGTGAGGCACGCGGCGGCGAGGACGGCGCCGACGACGGCGGCCCACCGCGCGGCGCCCCACGCGAGCCGGACCGCCCGCTCCACCAGTCGCCAGCGCGTGAGTTGTCCGAGTAGGTTCGTCATTGCGTGTCCGAAAAGCAGTCGTCGTTTGAGAATGTCGTGGGGTGCGAAGACCCCTCACCCGGCTCGAAGACTCGCCGACCTCTCCCCGCAAAGCCGGGGCGAGGTGGACCCAATACCGCCTCGTGAAGCGACACACGGCGTTAAACCACGCGGAGCCGCGGCGTCTTCACCTCGCCCCGGCTTTGCGGGGAGAGGTCGGCGAGTCTTCGAGCCGGGTGAGGGGTCTTAAGCTCCTCAATTTCGCTCGCCTAGCTCAGCCCGTTGAACTTCCGCAGGAACCACTCCAGCGACAGCAGGCCGATGAGCGCGAACAGCGCCCACCGGTTCCACAGGATGGTCTCGTCGCGGCGGCTGAACCGGGCGGTCTGCGCGGCCACGTCCTTCGGCAGCCGGTGCAGGTCCTCCTCGCGGTAGAACTTACCCGCGCTGTCCGCCGCGAGCTTAATTAGCTCCGCCTCGGCCATCCCGCCGGGCGCCATCTCGTCGTCCGGCTGTAGCCCGACGCGGTACTCCAGTGTCGCGGGCGACTTGTTATTCGGGTCCACTTTCAGCTTGTACCGGCCGGCGCGGTTGAACGGCAGCGGGGCCACGTACTCGCCGTCCTGGCCGTCCAGCTTCCGCAGCTTCACCGCCGCGAACCGGTCCGGGTCGTTCGGGTCCGCGTCCACCTTCTCCAGCGTGGCTTCGAGTTCTTCGGTGGTCAGCGGCTTGAAGTTCTCGTCCAGGATGCGGGCGTACACCTGCCCGCTCTTGCCCTGCTGCGGTTCGAGCGTATCCAGCGAGATCTGCGTGAGCTTGGTGCCGACCATGCGCGGCACGCCCGCCTGGTACACGCACTGGCTCCAGAACCGGCCGAAGTACCGGTCGCCCTCGTTGAACCGCCACCGCCACGTGTCCTCGAACGCGCAGAACAGCACGTACCCCTTCCCGAAGTAGTGGCCCGCCAGGAGCGGCATCGCCCGCTTCTTGTCGCCGGGCAGCGTGTCCGCGGGGTGAACGAGGAACGTTTCCGCACCCGGCTTGAGCCGCGTCGATGGGTAGTACCACTCCAGCGGTTGCAGTTGCTTCTTCTTGCTCGCGCCCGGCGGGTCGGACGCCGCGGGCGGGGGGTCGCCGGGGTTCGCCCGCGTCAGCCGGCCCCACACCTCCGCGTTGTCGAGCGGGTCGTCCTCGAGCGCCACGAGCGGGTTGCGGGTCGCGTTCGGCGCCAGCACCGGCACGAACGGCTGGTACTCGGCACCGGTGGCCGGGTTCTCGTGCCGCTTCGCGAGCGGCTGGATCGGGAACCGCGCCGTCATCAGCTCGACCGGCAGCACGTCGGCGATGGACACCTTGCCCGGCTCGCCCTCCAGCCAGCCGCGCGGCGCGTTCCACTGCCCCGCGACGTGGATCATGCCGCCGCCCTCGGCGACGAAGTCCTTGATGACCTGCTGGTGCTCGGTGCTGAAGAACTTGGCCGGCACGTCGCCCAGCACGAGCAGGTCGTACTCGTTGAGCAACTTGCGGAACTCCTCCCGGTCCAGGGCCAGCGCGCCGTTGAGTTGGCGGGTGAACTCGACCAGCCACGGGTAGCCGGACTTCATCGCCTCGCGGTCGCCCTCGGTGAGGAAGAACCGCGCATCGACCCGCCGGTCGCGGAGCAGCGCGCGCTGGAGGAACTTGAAGTCCACCCGCGGCAGCCCGTCCACGACGAGCACCTTGAGCTTCTTCGTGACCACCTGCGTCGGCTTCGTGACGGCGTCGGTGAGCGTCTCGACGGTGGCCCCGTCCGCGCCGCCGGTGGTGACGGTGATCGCGACCGTGATCTCCGGCTTCTTCAGCGCCGCGTCCTCCTTGGTGGGGGTGAAGGTGAGCACCTCGCGCAGGTCGTCGCCCTCGCGGACCGGGATGCCGCGCTTGGCCGCGACCTCGCGGTCGCCGAACTTCACCACGATATCGACCTTGCCCTCGAAGACGCCCTTGACCGCGTACCGGACGGGCACGGCCACGGTGTCGTCGAGGAACACGGACTCCGGCACGCCCGCGTCGCGGAGCCGCAGTTGCCCGAACGACGAGCTGCCGACGCCGTAGATGTGCAGCGGGATGCGGCGCTCGCGGTACTTCGCGGCCAGGTCGGCGAAGCTCTTGCTACTGGCGTTGTCGCGCCCGTCGGTGACGATGACGACCGCGGCCGGCTGATCGTTGTCGTCGCGGGTGAGCAGTTCGAGCGCGGCGCTCACGAGCGCCGTGCGGGACTGGTCCGCCGTGAGGGTCTTGACCCACTCGGTCGAGAGGGTGTCGCGCCCGCTGCGGGTGGCACCGAACGTGGAGATTTCGAGCGGGCCGACCGCGCGGAGCCGGGTGAACAGGTCGAGCTTCTTGTTCGTGAGCGCCCGCCGCGCGATCTCGATTCGTGTTGGGCGGTCCACGGCCGGGTTCTTCGGCAGGATGGACGTGACCGGCTCCGTCGGGAGTCCCTTGTTGGCTTCGATCTCTTCGAAGGCGAGGGCGACCCGCCACTGGTCGTCGAGGTTCGGCCGCGGGTCCTTGCTGTCCATGCTCTGGGACACGTCGATGAGGACCGCGACGGGCCGCCGCTTCTCGCCGCTCGTCTCGTTGACCCACACGGGCCGGAGCAGCAGGAACGCGACAGTCAGCACGGCCGCCATGCGGACGCCCGCGAGCAGGAGTCGGCGGCCGACGCCCAGGTGGCCGATCTCCTTGGCGTACAGCACACCGACCGCGACGACCGCGGCCAGCGCGAGCGCGACCAGCCCGACGCGCAGGACCAGTTCCTGGGCGAACCGGCCGCGCACCTGCAACTCGCCGGAGAACAGGGAAAGTGCGAACACCGTGCTCATGGAACTCACTCGGTCGTTTCCGGTCGATGTCTGGGCGAGGCGCGTCGTCCAAGACCCCTCACCCGGCTCGAAGACTCGCCGACCTCTCCCCGCAAAGCCGGGGCGAGGTGAA
>JAYUBA010001454.1:0-9703 GCA_043741075.1 Frigoriglobus sp. | reverse complement strand
CCGCTGAAGCGGGTCACTACGAACGCGGACGGCCCGCTTCGGTCACTTGGTGACGGTGACGGTCTTCTGCGGCTTGAACTTCCCGTTCTCGACGACGCTGATGGTGATCTCGCGCAGCGTCGTGTCGCCGTTGGCGTCGAAGCCCCAGCCCTCCGCGCCGCCGACGGCCCCGGCGGTGAAGTTCTTGGTGGCGAGCACCGCCTTCAGGATCTCCTCGCGGTCCTTCTTGTTCACCTTCTTGATGGCCTCCAGTACCACCTTCGCGCACTCGTATCCGTAGATGGCGAACGCCTCCGGGTCGTTCTTGTACTTGTCCTTGTACCGCGTGACGAACTCGGCCCCCTTGCCGACGAGTTGCGACGGATCGCGCCCGACGATGCTGACGTAGCACCGGCCGTTCAGGTTGGCCGCGCCGGCGCTGTCGATGAACGCCTGCTCGTAGCACCCGTCCGGGGCCAGCATCGGGCACTTCATCCCCGACTTCACCAGGTCCTTGGCGATCTGCCCGCCGTTACTCTGGGTGGTGCCCCCGAAGTAGAGCAGGTCCGGGTTCAGCCCCTTGATCTTGGTCATCAGCCCGCCGTACTCGATGCTGTTGGTGTTGATCCCCTCGTCGCCGATCACCTCGATGCCGATCTTCTCGCACTGCTGTCGGAACAGCTTCGCCAGCCCCTCGCCGTACAGTTCCTTGTCGTTCAGGATGTACACCCTCTTGACCTTCAACTCCTCCTTGGCGAAGTCGGCGGCGAGCGGGCCTTGCAGGTCGTCGGTGGTGCAGACGCGGCAGAACGTCTTCCGCTTCGCCGGCCGGTACTTCTCCGGCTCGTCCGGGGCGACGCCCTTGATCTTCTTGGTGAGGCCCGGCCAGGTGACGGCCGGGGAGATTTGCAGCAGCCCGGCCTCGTTCAGCTCGGGCATCGAGACCTTGGCCGCGTTCGAGTTGTACGGCCCGATGTACGCCATCACGTCCGGGTCGGCGGCGGCCTTCTGCGCGTTGGCCTTCTCGGTCGGCCCGTCCCACCCGCCGTTGGCGGCGGTCGCGTCGTCCCAGTCCGAGTACTCGATCTTGAAGTTGCCGATCTTGCCGCCGTAGTCCTCGACCGCCATCTGGATGCCGTGGACGATCGTGTTCGTCTGCCCCTTGGCGCTGCCGGTCCGCGGCAGGCTCGACACGATGCGGATGGTCTCTTCCTTGCCGGGCGTGGTGCCGTCGCCCCCTCCGCCCTTCCCGTCGCCGGTGTTGCCGCCGCCGCACCCGGCGAACAGCCCGGCCGCCGCGCCGCCGAGGGCGAGGAACTTGCGACGATTCACCTTGCGATTCTCCACGGCGAACCCCCCCGGTTTGGTTGTGTGACGTATTCTGCCAGAATGTAGGCCCGGACCCGGTACTCGTCTAGCTTATCGCGTCGGCGAAGAACCTAACCCCCCGGCCCCCTTCCCTAAGAAGGAAGGGGGAGAAGACAATCAGGTTCTAACTCCCCCTTCCTTCTTAGGGAAGGGGGCGGGGGGTTAGGTTCTTCCCTTACTTCGTGCCCATCACCTTCACTGCCTTGAACGTCCCCTTCTCCACGGTCGCGACCGTCAGCGGTTGCAGCGTGGTGTCGCCGTCGGCGTCGAAGCTCCACTTGCCGAGCAACCCCTTGTCGAAGTCCGTCGTGCCGGCGACCGCCTTGCGGACCGCTTCGCGGTCCTTCTTGCCCACCGCCCGCAGCGCTTCCAGCACCACGGCCGCGGCTTCGTAGCCGTACACCGCGTACGCTTCCGGCACCTTGCCGTGCTTCTCCTTGTACCGCTTCACGAAATCCGCTCCGGCACCCTTCAAGTACGACGGGTCGATGCCGCCGATCGTCACGAAACACTTGAGCGCGTCGAGTACGTCGGCCCCGGCGGAGTCCACGAACGCCTGCTCGTAGCACCCGTCCGGCACCATGAGCGGGCAGCCCACTTTCTCCGCGTGCATGTCCTTGGCGATCTGCCCGGCCTTGCTCTGGGTCGTGCCGCCGAAGTACGCGAGGTCCGGCCCCGCGGCCTTGATCTTCTTCATCAGCGGTTTGAAGTCGATCTGCGTCACATTGATGCTCTCGTGTCCCAGCACCTTGATCTTCAGTTCCTCGCACCGCTTCTTGAAGGCGAGCGCGGTGCCCTGGCCGTACAGTTCCTTGTCGTCGATCACGTACACGGTCTTGGCCTTCAGCTCTTCGGCCGCGAAGTCGGCGGACAGCGGCCCCTGGCTGCCGTCGTGCGGGCAGACGCGGCAGAACGTGATCCGCTTGCCGGGGCGGTACTTCTCCGGCTCGTCCACGTCGGCGGTCGGCCCCTTCTTCGTCAGCCCCGGCCACGACGCGGACGGAGTGATTTGCACCAGCCCGGCCGCGTTCAGAATCGGCGACGAGACGCGCGCCGCCCCGGAGTTGTACGGCCCGATCACCGCCATCACGTCCTTGTCCGCGACCGCCTTGTCCGCGATGTCCTTTTCCGCCACGGCGTCCCAGGCGCCTGAGCGCGCGGTCGCGTCGTCCCGGTCCAGGTACGTCACCTCGAACGGCAGCACCTTCTCGAAGTCGGCGATCGCCATCTTGATGCCGTTCACGATGCCGTCGGTCTGTCCCTTCGCGCTGCCGGTTCGCGGCAGGCTGGAGACGATCTTCACCTTCTCCTTCGGCTGCGCGCGGACCGGTGACACCGAAGTCGCGGCGGCGGCGGCGAGGAACGTGCGGCGGTTCATGGGAGTCTCCTTCTGTCACGGCGCGTCCAGAACGAACGTCACCGGGCCGTCGTTGACCAACTCCACCTGCATGTCCGCGGCGAACCGGCCGGTGGCGACCGGCACGCCGAGCATCTTCAGTGCCGCGACGAACGCCTCGTACAGCGGTTCGGCCGCGGCCGGCGGCGCGGCCCCCATAAAGCTCGGCCGGCGGCCCTTCTGGCAGTCGCCGTACAGCGTGAACTGGCTCACGACCAGCACCGAGCCGCCCACGTCCTGCACGGACAGGTTCATCTTGCCGCCGGCGTCGGCGAACGCCCGCAGGTTCGCGACCTTGTCCGCGAGCCAGTCCGCGTGCTTCGGTGCGTCGGTCGGGCCGACGCCGAGCAGCACCAGCCACCCGGCCGCGATGTCCCCGACGACCGCGCCCCCCACGGTCACCTTCGCCCGGCGGACGCGCTGGAGGACGGCACGCATCGGAAGTCGCGGCGGTTTGGGGAGGAGAGGTGGGCCGGGATGAGCGTACCACCCGGCGCGGCCGGACGCCAGTGCCGGGCGCGGAGTTTCCCGCGCAAGCCGCGCGCGGGCAACTGTCTCAACCGTGTGAAGGTCGGGTTGCGGGGCGGGGGAAGCCACGTTATACACGCCGACCCAGATTACCACGGCGATAGATCTTGGAGCGGCCGTGAAGCCCGGCTTTGCGGGCGACAGGTCGCGAGGAACCATTGGGGGAAGGAACCACCATGTTGCAGAAGCGCGCGGACCACGACGACGATGGGAGCGACCGGGCCGGGGAGCTGGCGGCGCTGGAAACGGCCCGCTCCGCGACCGAGTCCAGCGGCATGGCCCCGCCGAAGAAGGACGAGGAGCACATCTCCGTCTTCTGGCGGGTGTTCGGCGGCACCATCCTGAGCATCGTCGCGCTCGTCTCGATCACCCTCTTCAACAACATGTCGTCCAGCATCGCCGACCTGCGGGCCGAGATCAGCCGCGAGCGCGAGGCCCGCGCCGAACTGGTGAAGAAGGACGAGTTCAACACCCGCGTCACCGCCCAGTACGAGCGGATGCGGGGCATCGACACGCTCAAGGTGGAGATGGAGGGGCTGAAGGAGAAGGTGAGCGCCAACGCGACCGCGGTGACCGGCGTGAAGCAGGACACCACCACCGTCGTCGAAGGGGTCAAGAAGGACGCCGCCGCCGCCGCCGATTCCACGAAGAAGGACGCCGCCGCGCTCGAAGTGTTGAAGGAGCGCATCGCCCTTCTGGAGGCGATCAGGAAGGACGTGGCCGGGCTGGACGCGCTCAAGGAGAAGGTGACCGCCGCCGCGACCGAACTGAAGACGATGCGCGACGCGGTGCTGAAGTTGACCGGCGACATCGAGCGGAACAAGGTGTCGGACCTGGAGCGGAAGGCCTTCCGCGACGCGCAGCACAAGCAGGTGGACGAGGCGATGAGGGAGCTTCAGAAGGGCGTGCAGGACTGCCGCGAGAAGCTGGCCCGGCTGGAGGGTTCGCAGCCGAAGCCGTCCGACTTCCCGATCCCGTTCGCGCGGCCGACTTCGCCGAGCACCGCCAAGCCGGCGACGCCCACCACGCCGAGCGAGGTGAAGCCGGTCGGCGGCACCACCCCGCCCGGCGCCAGCAAGCCGCCCGCGCCGCCGGAGTCGCTGGACGACGAGTGAAAAGACAGAGGACAAGTTATGCAGAACGAGTGATCGCCCCCAAGCCCCGCGACGGCCGTCGCGGGGCTTTTGAGGTTACGTCTTCTACTCTCGGTCCTCTGTCTTTTCTGACTTCTGCCCTCTGCCTTCTCTGCCCTCTGGTACAATGGCCCCATGCAACGTCTCAACAAGTTCCTGGCGCACGCCGGCGTCGGCTCCCGGCGGCACTGCGACAAGCTGATCGCCGCGGGGCGCGTCAAGGTGGACGGCCGCAAGGTCACCGAACTCGGCATGAAGCTCGACCCGGCCGCGCACCAGGTCGCCGTGGACGACCAGCCGGTCAAGGCCGAGAAGCTCGTCTACTGGGCCGTCAACAAGCCGGTCGGCCACCTCTGCACCAACCACGACCCGGCCGGTCGCCCCCGCGCCGTCGATCTGCTCCCGCACGTCGAGCAGCGCGTCTACACCGTCGGCCGGCTCGACGAAGGTAGCGACGGTCTTCTACTGATGACCAACGACGGCGACCTCGCGATGGGCCTCACGCACCCGCGGTACGGCGTGCCGAAAACCTATTACGCGCTCGTCGCCGGCCGCCCCACCGACGACGACCTGCAGAAGCTCATCGACGGCGTCTGGCTGAGCGACGGCAAGGTGAAGGCCCGGAGCGTCAAGCGGTTCAAGATTCAGGGCAGCAGCACCTGGATTCGCGTGGTGCTGACGGAAGGCAAGAACCGCGAGATCCGCCGCATGTTGGCGAAGCTCGACCACAAGGTGATGCGGCTGAAGCGCGTCGCCATCGGCCCGGTGAAGCTGGACAAACTGCCGAAGGGCAAGGCGCGGCGGATCAACGAGGACGAGTTGAAAGACCTGAAGGCGTTCGTCGCGAAGTCGCAGGAGCGGATCGCCGCCGCGCGGCTCAGGGCGACGGAGAATACCCACAAGAACGCGCAAGTGTCACAAAAGAAGGCCGACAACAAGGAGTGAGTTCTCCGTCACCTTCCCACCCCGTCGCTGACGCTCCGGGTTCGCCGAAGATGTTCCACCGCACCGCCCGCGTACTCGAACACGTCCCGCTGGCCGAGCGCACGTTCCGCGTGCGCCTGGAATGCCCCGAACTGGCCGCCGCGATCCGGCCCGGTCAGTTCGTCATGCTCCGGCTGCCGAACACCACCGACCCGCTCCTCGGCCGCCCGTTCGCACTTTACGACACCGTTCTCGACGGCGGAAAGTCAGTTGCGATCGACGTGGTGTATCTCGTCGTCGGCAAGATGACCGGCCGGTTGGCGGAGGTGATCGCGGGCGCGTCGCTTCAGGTGTGGGGGCCGCTGGGCAAGCCATTTCTCGATGTCGGAGCGCCGGACCGCGTCGCGCTCGTCACGGGCGGCATCGGCCAGACGCCCTTTCTCGCTTACACGCGCGAACTGCTCGGCACGCGCGGCTTCGGCGGCGACGCGCCCCGCCCGCGCACGAAGACCGTTTCGCTCTACTACGGGGTGCGGACCGCGGCCCTCGCGGCGGGCGTGGCCGACTTCCGCGCCGCGGGCGCGGAGGTTCACCTCGCGAGCGACGACGGCAGCATCGGCACGAAGGGCTTCGTCACGCAGTTGCTCGAATCACATGGGAAGGTGGGTCCGCTGGTGGGTTGCGGCCCGGAGCCGATGCTTCACGCGCTGGCGAAGCTCGCGGCGAAGTGGGATGTCCCGTGTCAGGTGTCGCTGGAAACGCCGATGGCCTGCGGGGTGGGCATCTGCTTCAGTTGCGTGGCGAAGGTGAAGACGCCGGACGGCGACGACTACAAGCGGGTGTGCATCGACGGCCCGTGCTTCGACGCGGCGAAACTGGTGTGGGAGTAGCCACAGGGGTCAGGGGCGAGGGCCGGCGAAGAAGCCGAAGGCAGTGTGGGATATCGCCGTCAGTTGTCCCGACCGCGTGATGCGTTAGCCAGGGATGGAGAGGTCCGCACTGGCAGCGGCTTGTTGGAAAAGTTCAGTGACATCGGCGAAGTTGTTCACGTTAAATCCAGTCAGGGTTCGCAGCAGCCAGCGGCGAATTCGGCGAGAAAAGAACCCGGTGAGGCAGCCCACGGCCCCGGTGAGGCAGCCCACGGCCATGGTTATGGCCACAGGAACCAAATGCGGCCGATACAGATAGATATAGCCGAACGACCCGGCGGCTGTCGCGCCTAATAGGAACACCAGCGCGAGCCAAGCCGCGAATCGCTGACCCGCACGGGACAGTCGAGACTCGAGTTGGGCGAGTTTTGAACGAAGTTCTCGCCTCTTCAAGAGGTATTCGTATGCGATACCGGGGCGGTGCTGTTCGGCCCGTGCCAACTGTTCGGCGGTAATCACCTGCGGAAGCTCGTAACTCGGGTCCAGTTTCGCGAAGGCCTCATCAATTTCCGCTTTGAGGCGGACGATCTCCGCGATCACATCAGCCGTGTCCGGCCGGAGCGTGATCGTACCGTTCTCCAACCCCTCAATGAGTTCGAGTGCGACCGATTCGGCCGTGTGTCGTGGCGGAAAGAGTCTCATGATCCCTTGGCCCCCGGTTTGGGCGGGCGGTCGTACACTTCCCGCAGGATCGCAGCCATTTCGTCTGCCGAACCTGCCGCGGCGAGCGGCAGTTCGTAAAGCCTGACCCGGATATTCTCGCTACGGAACTTCCAGACATACCGGATCGCCGGCCAAAACAGTCCAGCCAGTCCAGTTCCAGACAGGGAGACGAGGCCGTTGTCTTGAGCGGCGCCGACGATGACAATCGCGATGCCCACAACCACGAAAACAACGATCAACCCGTAGCAAAGCTGTTCCCACCACAGGTTGTCGGCAATTGCCGTGTCGATGACCGTTTTCGCATCCCGCGCCTTGGCCACAGGCTTTACCCCATTCTATCGTGTTGGCTCTGGAACGCGAAGTCGAAGATGAGAGCTGACGCTGACCCGTGTTGGTGAGCGTAGCAACATTCGCTTCGCCAAAAAGTTGAGTGGCCCGTCAACCCGCCGACCGCGTTCCGGCCACATCCGGCCACACTGACGGGCTACCTGACCCCTGCCCAAAAACTGATCGCGCCCGGACGCGTCCTGCGCCGGGCGCGATCGCGGCTATTGGCATCTTGCCCGCCGCCAGTCGCGGTCCATCCCTGAACCGTGCGCTCGCGTTTACCGGTCCGCCTTGCGCGCCCGGAGGCGGGCCAGGTGCGGGCGCGGGAACGACGCCGCGTCCCGCCGCACCGCGCCGTCTTCGCCGCCCTTCGAGGGGCCTGTGTCGTGGGCCAGTCGCACGAAGGGCAAAGTAGCACGGTCGCCATCCGTGGCGAATTGCGCGTCCTGCGCGTACCGTGCGTTCTCGCGTGTCTTCGTCGCCTTCCCCGTCTTCCGCTGCGCCTGCCGCGCGGTCTCGAACCTCACCCGCTCCCACAGCGCCGCGAGTTCGGTATTCCCAGGGCGGAGGAACCGTGCCGTGAGGAGCACCTGCCGCGCCGCCGCGGCCCTCCCAACTTCCAGCAACCCGTTCACCACGACGCGGACCACGGCCGCGTCGCCGGGTGCCTGTTCGGTCGCGGCGAGCATCTCGCGACAGCCGAACTTTACCTTGCCGCACCGGGCCGCGGCCCGGCCGAAGGCGGCGCGGTACAGCGGGTTCGCGGCGTCGAGCTTCGCCGCCGTGCGGTAGCGGATCGCGGCCTTGCGGTCGCACCCGTCCGGGTCTTCCTCCCACGCCCGCCCCGCGAGGTGGTGCGTCCCCGCGTGCGCCGGCTCCAGCGCGGCGGCGGCCCGCAGGTGCCGCCGGGCGGTCGCGTGGCGCCCCAGATCGAGGGCCAGTTCGCCCGCGAACCGGTGCCCCTCGGCGGCGCGGGCCGCGGGCACGTCGGGGCGCGCGAGCAGCCGCGTCAGCCGGCTCAGTGCGTCGGCCCGCTGGCCGCGTTCTGCGGTCGCGCGGACGGACTCCCAACCGGCATCGACGAGCGTGAGCGTCCTGCTCATACCTCTGCCTCCTGGCAGTGTGGGGCGTGTGGTTTCGCCGCGAGTTGTGGGAAGATATACCGGTCGTGGCGGTAGGTGCAAGCGCGAAATCGTATGCCGTTCGCGCGCGAAAGTTTGAGGAGAAAAACTGGAGGAGAGCACTTGACGCGAAGCCCCCACGATGGGTTCAAGTTGCGCCTCTCCGGGGCCGATTTCAGACGGTACAGGGCGAACGATTCGGCCCTCGAACCTCGCGACCTGTCGCCCGCAAAGCCGGGCTTCACGGCCGCTCCACACGAAACTCGCAGCAGGAGGCCCGGCCGTGGATTGGTCGCACTACGGCATGGACCGCCCGCCGTTCCGCCCGGCGGTGGACCCCGCCGCGTACTTCGGCGCGCCCTCGCACGAGGCCGCGCTGGCCGCGCTGGCCGCCGCGTTCGCCCGCCGCGAACCGGTCGTGCTGATCGACGGCCCGGCGGGCGCGGGCAAGTCGCTCGTCGCCCGCAAGTGGCTCGACGACCTGCTGCCCGACGTGCCCCGCGCGCTCCTCCCGAACGCGCACGCCGAGCGCCCGGCCGATCTGCTTCAAGCGATCCTCTTCGACCTGGGCAAGCCCTATCAGGGGCTGAGCGAACAGGAACTGCGGCTGGCGGTCACCGGTCACCTGCTCGACGCCGCGGCCGGCGGTTTCCCCACCGTTATCGTGATCGACGAGGCGCAACACCTGAGCCTCGCGGCGCTCGAGGAGCTGCGCCTTCTGGGCAACCTGGAGACGCGGCAGGGGGCGGCGGCGTTCGCGGTGCTGGTCGCGCAGCCGATGCTGCGCGACGCGCTCCGGCGCCCGGCGTACGCGCTGTTCGCGGACCGCGTGGCCGTGCGGTGCGCGATCGAAGCCCTCACGCCGGACGAGTCGGTCGGGTACCTGCGGCACCAGGTGCAAGCGGCCGGCGGCGACCCGGCAAGCGTGTTCGACGACGACGCGGTGGCGGTCATCGCGGCGGCGTGCGGCGGCTTCCCCCGCGTACTGAACCGCGCGGCCGGGCTGGCGTTCGAGTTGGGTGCCGAAGCCGGCGCGGAGGTGGTGGAGTTGGAGGCCGCGCTGGAGGCGCTGGGGCGGCTCGGCCTCGCCCCGCCGGACGAGGACGGGACCGGGGACGCGGTGCTGCTGCCGCTGTCGAGTGGCGCGGCGTTGGGGACGAAGGGGAAAGCGGCGGAAGGGAATGAGCGCGCCGCCACCCGCGGGCCGAAGGAGAAGGCAAGCCGCAAGCGCTCGGCGTGAGGCAAGAGAAGACCCCTCACCCGGTCTTCAGACTCGCCGACCTCGCCCCGTAAGACGGGGCGAGGTGTGGGGATTGCGGAACCGTGAAGTGATGC
>JAYUBA010001453.1:0-2982 GCA_043741075.1 Frigoriglobus sp. | reverse complement strand
ACTCGGTGTCGTCGGCCGCACGAACAACGTCCCCGATTCGCTCACGCCGGCGTCCGACGTCGCCACGCTCTCGCTCTTCGGCTACGATCCGCTGAAAGTTTACACCGGCCGGGCTCCGCTCGAAACCGCCGCGATGGGCATCCACCTCGGCCCGAACGACTGGGCGATCCGCTGCAACCTGGTGTACACGCCCGACGGCCACATGCGGGACTTCACCGCCGGGCACATTTCGAGCGAGGACGGCGGGCCGCTCATCCGGGCGCTTCAGCACGAACTCGGCGGGCGCGAAGTCGCCGGCGGCACGCTCGAATTCCACCCCGGCGTGCAGTACCGCAACATCCTCGTGTGGCGCGGCCATTCCGCCACCTGCCCGCTCGAAGGGACGACGGCGCAGGCGCCGCACGACATCCCGGACCGGCCGGTCGCGGGCTACCTGCCGCACGGGCCGGGCGCGGAGATGCTCGTTTCGCTGATGGAGGCGAGTAAGCCGATCCTCGCGGCCCACCCGGTGAACGCGAAGCGGATCGCGGAGGGCAAGAAGCCGGCCACGCAAATCTGGCTGTGGGGCCACGGCAAGGCGCCGCGCATGGCCCCGTTCGCGGACGTGTACGGCGGGCGCGGGGCGATCATCTCGGCCGTCGATCTGGTCCGCGGCGTCGGCGTGCTGCTCGGCTGGCACCGCATCGACGTGCCCGGCGCGACCGGCTATCTGGACACCAACTACGCGAATAAAGGGACGTACGTGATCGAGGCGCTCGGCGCGTTCGACCTCGTGTGCGTTCACGTGGAAGCGCCGGACGAGGCGTCGCACGAGGGCAAGGCCGCGGAGAAGGTGACGGCGTTGGAGCGCATCGACGAGCACATCGTCGGCCCGCTGCTCGACGCGCTCCCGCGGCACGGCGACTACCGGGTGCTGGTCGAACCGGACCACCGCACCACGCTCGCGACTCGGGCGCACGCGCACGGGGCGGTCCCGTTCGCCGCGTGCGGCACCGGCATCGCCCCCGACGCCGCGACCCGCTACGACGAGCCGACCGCCGCGACCACCGGCCTGAGCTTCGACCCCGGCTGGCACCTGATGAAGTGGTGGCTCGGCCGGAAGTGAATTTCGGGCCGCGTCGGTCGCAACTGGGGTATCATCACTTCGCGACCCGCAAACCCGAGGGCACGTCCATGTCCGACCCCGCCGGCCCGACGGCCGATCCGCCGGCTGCACCCCACTCCACCCGCACCCACCCGCACCCGACCGATCCGGTGACGACGCTAACCCTTCCACCGTGCTCGGTCCCGTTCACCGATCTGACGCCGCACGCCCGCGGCGGTTTGGGCGAAGTGTACCGCGGGACCGACCCGGACTTGCACCGAACCGTCGCGGTCAAGTGCCTCCAGGACCGACACGCCCGGAACGCGGACAGCCGCCGGCGATTCCTGTTGGAAGCCGAGATTACCGCGCGCCTCGAACACCCCGGCGTCGTCCCCGTCTACGGTCTGTACGCGGGCGGCGACCAGCCGGCGTACGCGATGCGGTTCGTCGAGGGGCAAACGCTGGCCGAGGCGATCACCGGGTACCACGCGGGCCGACCCGACCCGGTCGCGTTCCGACGGCTCCTTCAGTCGTTCCTCCAGGTGTGCCAGACGGTCGCTTATGCTCACAGCCGCGGGGTGATTCACCGCGACCTGAAGCCCGCCAATGTGATGCTCGGACAGTTCGGCGTCACGTTGGTGGTGGACTGGGGGCTGGCGAAGGTGGTCGGCCGACCGGAGGACATACGAGCGAGCGGGGTGGGGGAGACCCTGATTCCGTCGGAGGCGGACGGCGGGTCCGGGGAGACGGCGATGGGGTCGGCGGTCGGCACGCCGGCGTACATGAGCCCGGAACAGGCGGCCGGGCGCTGGGACGTGGTCACCCAACCGGCCGACATCTACAGCCTCGGGGCCGTGCTCTTTACGGTGCTGACCGGCCGGCCGCCGCTGGAAAAGGGCAACTGGCCTGAGCTCCAGCAAAAGATTCAACGCGGCGACTTCCCCCGGCCGCGCCAGGTGAAGCCGGACGTGTCCCGCCCGCTGGAGGCCATCTGCCTCAAGGCGATGGCCCTGGACCCACCGGCCCGGTACGCCAGCGCCGAGGCACTGGCCGCGGACATCGAACACTGGATGGCGGGCGAACCGGTCACCGCACACCGGGAGGCAATCGCCCCGCGCGTTCGCCGGTGGGCAAAGGGCCACCGAACGCTGGTCAGCGGTGCTGCCGTGTTGTTGGTCGTCTCGGTACTCGGGCTGGCGGCCGGGGCGATCTTACTTCAGCGGGCACGAGTCGAGACGGACAAGCAGCGGCAGGCCGCGGTCACCGCCCAGCGGAAGGCGGAAGCCCTCAACCGGTTCCTGATCGACGATCTGCTCAAGCAGGCCGACCCGGTCAACAACCCGATCGGTGAAAAGATCACCGTTCGCGAACTGCTCGACAAAGCCGCGGATCGCCTCGAAGCCCAAACCGATCTGGGCGACCAACCCGAAGTCGAGGCCGAACTCCGAGCCGTCATCGGCCACGCCTACGAGTACCTGTCTGTATTCGAAAAGGCGGAGCGGCACTACCGCCGGGCCTGGGAACTCCAATCCCGGCTCCGCGGGGCCGATGACCCGGACACCCTCTCGATCCGGAACCGGTACGTGTTTGTTGTTGCCTCGCAGGACCTGCGACCGGATACCGAATCGTTGGCCCGGTCTGCCCTCGCGGATTGCGAGCGGGTTCTCGGACCGGCACACCCCGAGACGGGGGACGCGGCCAACAACCTGGCGGAAGTCTACTTGAATCAGAATCGGTTATTCGAGGGCGTCGCACTCCGCCGTCGGGCAAGTCAGATTCTGAACGCCGCACTCGGAGGCGACAACAACAAGACCCTGGAAATCGATAACAACTTCGGCGTCGCCCTGGTCAAGGCGGGACAGCCCGACGAAGGGTTGGCCGTCATGAAATCCGTCGTC
>JAYUBA010001452.1:0-2984 GCA_043741075.1 Frigoriglobus sp. | reverse complement strand
GCAGAAGGACGCAGATTAAGACAAGACCGTGTTCAATACAATCTCTTCTGTGTTTGATCCGCGTCCTTCTGCGTCATCTGCGGCTCGTATCTGGCTTCGGCCTTCTGCCCTCTGACGCGTCCTTCGACCCACACTTTCAGCAGCAGCGTGACGACGGCCAGCAACGTCAGCACCGACGCGAGCGCGAACGCCGCGGGGCTGTTGAAGTCCTGGAACAGCACTTCCACCTGGAGCGGCATCGTACACGTTTCGCCCGCGATGCGCCCGGACACGACGTACACCGCGCCGAACTCGCCCATCGCGCGGGCGTTGCACAGGATGACCCCGTACAGCAGCCCCCACTTGATGTTCGGGAGCGTGATGCGCCAGAAGATTTGCCGCCCGTTCGCGCCCAGACTCAGCGCCGCGAGTTCCTCGTCCGGGCCGATGGCCTCCATCACCGGGATCAGCTCGCGGGCGACGAACGGGAGCGTCACGAACGTGGTGACGATCACCAGCGCCGGGACCGTCCCCATGACCTCCAACCCGTTCGCGCGGAGCCACGGCCCGAACACGCCCCAGACCGCGAACAGCAACACGAACATCAGCCCCGTGACCACCGGCGAGACGGCGAACGGCACGTCGATCATCGTGACGAGCAGCGTGCGGCCGGGGAACTTGAACCGCGTGATCGCCCACGCCGCCGCCACGCCGAACACGAGGTTACTCAGCACCGCCAGCGGTGCGACCATGAGCGTGAGCAGCACCGAGTGTCGCGTGTCCGCGTCGCCGGTCAGGTTGTTCCAGTAGGTGCCGGCGCCCTCCGACAGCGCCTCGTAGAAGACGCTGATGACGGGGATCACGACCAGCACGGTCATCGCGAGGAGCGCGAGTGCGGTCAGCCCGACCCGCACCCAGGCGGGATCGGTCCTTCGGGCGGTGCGCGTCGCCGCGCCGGGTGTAGGCGTCATGCGTCACCCGCTCCATTTTCGTGAACGCGCTTCGAGGCGGTTGATGAAGATCAGCATCACGAACGACGCGGCGAGCAGCACGGTGGCGATGGCGGTCGCCTCACGGTAGGAGTTCTCTTCGAGCCGGCTGACGATCAGGAACGCCGCGATTTCCGTCTTGTACGGCATGTTCCCGGAGACGAACACCACGCTGCCGTACTCGCCCAGCCCGCGGGCGAACGCCAGCGCGAAGCCGGTCAGCAAGCCGGGCAGGAGGGCCGGGAACGTGACCCGCCGGAACGTCTGCCACCGGCTCGCGCCGAGCAGCGACGCGGCCTCTTCCGCCTCCGCGTCGAGCGCGTCCAGCACCGGTTGAAGCGTCCGCACCACGAACGGGAAGCCGATGAACACCAGCACCAGCACCACCGCGAGCCGCGAGTACGCGCCCTCGATACCGAGCGGCACGAGGAACCGGCCGAGCCACCCGTTCGCGACGTACAGGTTCGAGAACACCAACCCCGCGACGGCGGTCGGCAGCGCGAACGGCATATCGACGAGCGAATCGACGACGCGCTTACCGGGGAACTCGTACCGCACCAGCACCCACGCGATGAGCAGTCCGAGTACGGCGCTGATCGTCGCGGCGATGAACGCGGCCCCAAAGGTGAGTGCGTACGCGGCCCGCGCGCGTTCCGTCCACACCGCGGCGCGGAACTGCTCCCAACTCAGTTGTGTCGCGGTCACCACGCACGCGCCGAGCGGTATAATCACCAGCACGCTCAGATAGAACAGCGTGAAGGTGATGCTCAACCGGTAGCCGGGCAGGATTCGCGGGTTCGCCTGGGCCATCGCTACTCGTTGTCTGTGAAGCGTATCGCGTTGGCAAGTTCGGCCATTAACTTTGTCGTAATTAAGCCGCGCCAAGAGTCATTTTATGGGGAAGAAGGCCAACCGACCCGCGCCGCCGCTCGCGCCGCCCGCTCGCCGGTTCCCGGTGTGGTGGGTTCTCCCCGCGATCCTGCTCGTCGGGTTGGGCGCCGGCGCGTTCGTTTACTTCGCCGACGATCGGCCGTCCGGTCCCGCACCGGAAGAAATGGTGTGGATTCCGGGCGGGACGTTCACGATGGGAACCGACGACACGCACCGTCACTTCGCCGATGCGCGACCCGAACACGAGGTCGCGGTCACCGGGTTGTGGATGGACGAGACGGAGGTGACGAACGCGAAGTTCACCGAGTTCGTTGCGGTCACCGGCTACGTGACCATCGCCGAACGGAAGCCGACACTCGAACAGATCATGGCGAATGTCCGACCCGGCACGCCGCCGCCATCGTCCGAAAAGCTGGTTCCCGGATCGCTCGTGTTCGTCCCGCCGCCGGGACCGGTGCAGCTCACCAACCCCTCCCTATGGTGGAGTTGGGTGCCGGGCGCGTGTTGGAGGCACCCGGAGGGACCGGACAGCGACCTGACCGGCCGCGAGAACCACCCGGTCGTTCACGTCTGCTGGCAGGACGCGGACGCCTACGCGAAGTGGGCCGGGAAGCGGCTACCGACCGAAGCGGAGTGGGAGCGCGCCGCCCGCGGCGGTCTGGACGGCAAGAAGTACGTTTGGGGCGACGAAGCCCCAGGCGCGGGCGGCTGGCGGTGCAACATTTGGCAGGGCGAGTTCCCCTGGAAGAACACGCTCGCCGACGGGCACCTTCGCACCGCCCCGGTGAAGACGTACGCGCCCAACGGCTACGGCCTTTACGACATGGCCGGGAACGTGTGGGAGTGGTGCGCCGACTGGTACCAACCGGGTTACTACCGCGACAGCCCCAAGAAGAACCCGACCGGCCCGGAGAGCAGTTACGACCCGGACGAAGGGAACCCGCTCATGCCGAAGCGCGTGATGCGGGGCGGATCGTTCCTGTGTAGCGACAACTTCTGCTCGCGGTACAAGCCCTTCGGACGCGGGAAGGGCGACGTGGACACAGGCCAGTCGCACGTCGGCTTCCGGTGCGCGAAGGACGCGAAGTAGCGGCCGGCGGCAGGCGAAGGCCCCTCACCCGGCTC
>JAYUBA010001451.1:0-2984 GCA_043741075.1 Frigoriglobus sp. | reverse complement strand
GCGGGATCGCCCGCGAAGCCGCAAGCGGCGTAATAAATGCCACGAGGGTCGGTATGTGAGTCGCCTTTGGGGATCACGTCGAGCGCGGCGTTGAGCTTCTCCTTGAGGTCTTCGAGCGAGGTCGCGACAAGCGCGACGAGCGGTCCTTCTTTGCGGTCGCGGCTCGACTGCCACACGCTCGCGGCGAGGTCGGCGAGCGTCGGTTTCGCGCCGGCCGCGAGCGCGTCGCGCACTTGCGTCAGCGAGGTCAGTAGCGCGGCTTTGTCGGCGCGGCGCCAGACCAGGAGTTCCGCCGGCCACTGCCGAAGCCCGGTGGTCGGGCGGTTCAGGAAGTCGCCGGTGTACTCTTCGAGGACCGTGTGGAAGTTGGTCCCGCCGAAGCCGAACGCGCTCACGCCCGCGGTCCGCGGGTACTCGTGCCCGTGGACCCACGGCTTCGCCTCGGTGTTCAGGTACAGCGGGCCGCCGTCCAGGTTCGCCTTCGGGTTCGGCGTCTCCACCAGCGTCGGCGGCAGCACCTTGTGGTGCAGCGCGAACGCCGTCTTGATGAGGCCGGCGAGGCCGGCGGCGCACTTGCTGTGCCCGATCATCGACTTGACCGAGCCGATGGCGCACGACTGCGGGTCGCCGCCCGCGTCGCGCATCAACTGGCCGATGGCGCGGGCTTCGGTCTGGTCGCCGACCACGGTGCCGGTGCCGTGCGCTTCGACGAGCGCCACGTTCGACGGGTTCACGCGGGCCTGGGCGTACGCGCGGTGCAGCGCGCGGAGCTGGCCTTCGGCCCGCGGGGCGGTGAGGCCCTTGTCGCGGCCGTCGCTGGACGCGCCGACGCCCTTGATGACGGCGTAAATGCGGTCGCCGTCGCGCTCCGCGTCCGCGAGGCGCTTCAGCACCGCGACGCCCACGCCCTCGGCGAGTGCGATGCCGTCGGCGTCCGCGTCGAACGGTCGGCACCGGCCCTTCGGGCTGAGCGCGTGCGTCTTCGAGAACGCGACGTAGGCGAACGGCGTCTGCACCGCGTCGCCGCCCATCACGATGGCGACGTCGCTGGTGCCGTCGTTGAGTTCGCGCACGCCGGCGTAGAGCGCGGCGAGCGACGACCCGCACGCGGCGTCGATCGCCATGTTCGGGCCGCCCAGGTTGAACCGGTTCGCCACGCGCCCGGCCGCGACGTTCAGCAGGATGCCGGGGAACGAGTCCTCCGTCCACTGCGGCAGCATCCCCTCGCCGAGCGCGACGATGTCGGCGGACTTCACCGGCACGCCGGGGATCGAGTCGAGTAGCGGCATGCACGCGCGGAAGCCGTAGGAGACGGACAGCGGCATCCCGCCACCGCCCACGCCGAGAATGGCGCAGGTGCGTTCGGCGACTTGAGCGAGACGCCACGACCCGGTGCCCGTGGAATTACCCGTACTTCCGGGGGTCGAACGTGATGTCAGACCTTCTTCAATTCGGCCGCTGGCACCGGAGTCGTGACCTTCAGATTGTACATCGAGATAACCTGCGTCGAACAGCGCGTTTCGGACGGCTTGAAGCAGGAGCAGTTGCAGTGGCTCGATGTTCGGGATCGACTTCGGCGTGATGCCAAAGACCAGTGGGTCGAACGTGATGTCGCTCATGAACCCGCCCCACTTCGACACCATCTTGTCCTTGGCGCGCGGGTCGGGGTCGTAGAACGGCCGCCAGTCCCAGTGCGTCGGCGGGATCTCGATGACCGCGTTCGTCTTGGCGAGGATGTTCTCCCAGTACGACCACAGCGAGCCGGCACCGGGGTAGAAGCACGACAGCCCGATGATCGCCACGTCGCACGGCGGCGGGGCCGGCAGCTCCGGGTTCTGCGGGTTGGTTTCCGACGCCGGCAGGACGATGCTGCCGGTCACGTCCGCGTGCAGTTCGGCGACCGTGACCACCTTATCCCACAGGGCCGCGACCTGACCGATCATGTACATGCCGCGGGCGAACTGCTCGTCGGCACCGACCGAAGTTAGGCCGTCGCCGTTGGTCGCACTCCCGTTCGCACTCCCCTGCGGGTCGCGGCTATACGAGGAGCGGTCCACGCCCTTGCTCGCCACCCGCAGGCGGCCGAGGTTCATGCGTTCGAGCGCGATGCCGACTTCCAGCGGCGACTTGCCGTCTGCGCGGAGCTTCCGCTTTTCGCTCTCGAATACGTCCGCGTAGGGCGTGGGGATGCAGCGGATCGCGTGGCCGGGGCCGGTTTCGAGTAGCACGGTGTCGCCGCACGCGAGCGCTTCCTTCTGGAAACGCTCCGTGATCGCCCCGCCCGCCACCGCCTCCTTCGTGAAGAGGTACGCGGTGCCGAGCAGCACGCCGACCTTCACGCCCTTTTCGGCGAGCGACGCGCTCAGCGCGGCCACCATGTTCGCGGAGAGCGCGTCGTGAATGCCGCCCGCGAAGACCACGTGCAGGTCGTCGGCCGGCTTCGCGCCGATGTTCTCGATCAGCACTTCGACCATCGCCTCCCACAGCGCGAAACTCGCCCGCGGGCCGATGTGGCCGCCGCACTCCTGGCCCTCGAAGATGAACCGGCGCGCGCCGTCCTTGAGGAACATCTTCAGCAGGCCCGGCGACGGCACGTGCAGGTATGTCGGGATGCCCTGCGCTTCGAGTTCGCGTGCCTGATCCGGCCGGCCCCCGGCGATGATCGCGAACGGCGGCTTGTGCGTGCGGATCGCTTCAAGCTGTTCGCTCCGAATTTCGTTGGGCACGAAGCCGAGGATGCCGACGCCCCACGGCTTCGCACCGAGTTTGGCCTTCGTTTCGGCGAGGAGCTTTTCGGTTTCGGCTTTGCGCAGCAGCGCGAGCGCGAGGAACGGCAGGGCACCGCCGGCCGCGACCGAGTCCGCGAACGCGGCCGTGTCGCTGACGCGCGTCATCGGCCCTTGCAGGATCGGGTACTTCGTGCCGTGCGACTTCGCCAGCGGCGAATCCGGCGCGAGGTGCGCGAGCCGCTTGGCGGTTGCGAG
>JAYUBA010001450.1:0-2985 GCA_043741075.1 Frigoriglobus sp. | reverse complement strand
CGCCTCGCCGCGGGTGAGGGGTCTTCGGCTGCTCTCCCCGAACGCCAAAATCCTTACTTCTTCGCGGTGCAGGGCTTCGCCATCACGGCGATGATGAGTTGCTCGCCGGACTTGGTGCGGTGCGGCGTCACCACGGGGAAGAACTTGTCGCACGCGCACGCGTAGGTGACCGCGTCCATGCCCGGCGGGTCGAGCGTCAGACTGATCCGCCCGTCCTTGTCCCTCGACCGGTCCACCGTCACCTTCAGCACCTGCTTGTCGGTCAGGTTGAGCGTCGCCGACTCGCCGACCGGGATCGACTTGCACTCGGTCGCCACCAGCTTGAAGCCGGTCAACTTCGGGTCGCGCTTCCGCACCTCCTTCGCCAACTCCTTGAGCTTCGGGTCGATGGTGGCGTTCTGGTCCGTCGCGAGGACGATGACGACCGTCACGCTGACCGGCTTGTCGTCGGCCGGACACGAGACGAACAGGAACGCGGCGAGAACGAAGGGGGACATGGCTCACCTGGGCTTGGCGGCGAAGATCATGGGTGCGAAGCCGGGCGCGGGGGTCACGTTCGGCCACGCCGCGCCGGGGTCGTCGAGTTCCACCTCGGCGGCGGTCGCCAGCGCGAGTGCGCCCGCGAGCGGGTGCGCGCCGACGGGAAGCCACCCGTCGCCGGGAACCCGGTGGAGGACCACGTCCTCCGCGCTCGCCATCGGGAGTACGGCGAACTCCGCGTGCGGGGCGGGCGCGACCGGCGGGTCCGGCGCGGGCTTCACCTCCGCCACTTCCGGCCCCTGCGGATTCTTCGGCGGTGCCGCGAGGTTGAAGACCGCCCACGCGACCGTCGCGGCGACGGCGGCCAGGGCCGCGGCGCCCGCAAGTGCGAACGCGACCGCGCGCCGCGGGGTCGGCGGGTTCACCCGCGCCTGAATGCGCCGGCGGGCGGCGTCCCACTCCGCTTCCGACGGCTCGCGCGGCGCGGCGGCGCGGACCGCGGCGGGGTCGCCGTCGGCGTAGGCGGCGAGCGGGGCGCGGTCATCGGGTTCGCGGGGCGGGGTCATGGCTGTTGACAGTGGGCCAGCAGGTCTTTGAGCTTCTGTCGGGCGTAGAACAGACGGCTCATCACCGTCCCGATCGAGATTCCGAGCGCGTCGGCGACTTCACGATAGGTCAGTTCGCCCTCGACGTGCAAGACGAACGTCTGCCGCTGCGGGTCGGGCAGCCGGGCGAGCGCGCCGTCGATGGCGCGCCGCAAGTCGGTCCGTTCCAGCCCGGCGTCGGCCGGCGCCTGGTCGTCCGGCCCGAACCGGTCGGGCGACGGGTCGCGCGGCGCCTGTGGCACCCGCTCGGCCCGCTTCCGCTGGCGCCCGACATCCAGGGCCGCGTTGCACACCACCCGCAAGAGCCACGTCTTGAACGAACTCCGGCCGCCGAACCGGTCGAGGTGCGCCAGCGCGTTGACGAACCCGTCCTGCACCGCGTCCAGGGCGTCGGCCTCGCGGCCGAGCAACCGGTACGCGACCCGGTACGCGACGCCCCGGTAGCGGCGGAACAGGTCGTCGAGCGCGGCGCGGTCGCCGGCCGCGAACCGCGCCAGGAGCGCGGCGTCCGACGGGGCGGCGGGGGTAGTGGGCAGTACGACAAGTGTCATGAAGCGGGACACCGGCGTGCGGGCGGGACCGCCGCATTGTACCCGCACCCACGTGGCCGCTTCAAAGGGAATTACACAAGAACCTACCCCCCCAACCCCCTTCCCTGAAGGGAAGGGGGAGTCAGAAAAAGCCCCCCTTCCCTTCAGGGAGGGGAGTTGGGGGGTAGGTTCTTCCCCCGCCTCTGCGTATTTAGACGCGAACGGCCCGGCGGGAATTCACCCCTTCGTTCGCCCCGGAAACGCGCATGATTACCGTATACCGCTGGAACGGCACCGCGTGCGAGCGCGGCGGGGCCGACCTCCTCCCCGAATCCGCCGCCTCGGTCCCCGCGGACGTAGTCGTCTGGGTGGACCTGACCGCCCCGACGCCGGAGGAGGAAGAACTGGTGTTCGGGCGGTTCATGAAGGTCCATGCGCTCACGCTCGAAGACGTTACGCGGATGCGCCGCGATCCGGAGGGCGGGGCGCACTTCCCCAAGGTCGAAGAGTTCCCGGACTACCTGTTCGTGATCGTCAACCCGCTCCCGCCCGGCCTGAGCAAGCTGGTCAACTTCAAGGGTAAGCCGGCTGAAGGCACGCCCCCCCTTCCCTCCGCGTCGCGGATGCTGCGCCGGAACCGGCCGCAGTTGAGCGCCGTCATCACGCGGCAGGTGCTCGTCACGCACTCGACCGAGCCGGTGGAGTGTATCGCCGCGTCGCACCAACACATGGCGCGGCACGGCAACGACGCCCGGCGCGGCCCGGACTACCTGTTCCACCTCGTGCTCGACGCGATGGTGGACGAGTACGCGCCGGTCGTGGAGTGGGTCGCCGGCCAACTGGATCGCCTGGAGATGCGCATCTTCACGCGGCCGACGGCGAAGCTCATCGCCCGCATCCTGCGGTTGAAGCGCGTCGTCACCGGGATGCGGAAGACGCTCATCATCGAGCGGGAGGTGCTGGCCCGGCTGATCCGCGGGGAGTTCGAGTTGGTGGAGGAGCGGGAGATCGCGTACTACCGCAACGTGTACGACCACCTGGTGCGGTACACGGAGCTGATCGAGGCGGCCCGCGAAATGGTCAGCGACCTGGGCGAGACGCACCTGGCGGCCGTGTCCAACCGGCTGAACGAGATCATGAAGGTGCTCGCCATGATCTCCACCATCATCCTCCCGATGACGCTCATTTCGAGCGTCTACGGGATGAACTTCAAGCACATGCCGGAACTGGAGTGGGAGGAGGGCTACTACTTCGCTCTCGCGCTGATGGGCCTGACCGCCGTGGTCGCGCTGGGGTTCTTCCGCTGGAAGAAGTGGATCTGACCGGGGTTCGGCGAACGCGGGGCGGCTGAGTTGTTTGGGTGGCCGGGG
>JAYUBA010001449.1:0-2985 GCA_043741075.1 Frigoriglobus sp. | reverse complement strand
ACTCTCCCGGAGCCGCCATGTCGCTTCCGTCGCGCCGCGAGTTCGTCTGCACTGCCGCCGTAGTCGGAACCGCAGTTGGCTCAAGCCCCGCGGTCGGTGAAGCAGCAGATGCGAAGGAATCGGACATCTGGGGGCGGGCGATCCTGCCGCAGCCGTTCGAGAAGGGGCCGTTCCGCGAGGTGAAAATACCCGCGTGGGTGCAGGACACCACCGGCGCCGGGTACACGCTCTCCGTCATGAGTTCGGCGGACCGCAAGGCCGCCGCGGAGATGGGCGTCGCCATCAGCGAGATGGGCTTCGTCGATCCGTTCTACGCGTACTACGACAGCAAGCTCCTCAAGCGGCGCAGCCCGCACGTGCCGGTCGATCGCATCGAGAAGGAGATCGCCGAATACCAGAGGCTCGGCGTGAAGATCCTCGGCGTGTACCCGCCCACGCTGCAAGCGGAAGTGTGGGAACTGCACCCGGAGTGGCGGCGCGTCGCCACCGACACCAACGAGATTCCCGAAATCGACCTGAAGAAGTTCCCGCACGGCGGGATGCTATGTCCCCTCGGCGCGTACGGCGACTTCTTCATCGACGTGCTGTGCGAGATCGTCACCGAGTTCCCCGCGGTGGCCGCCTTCAGCTTCGACGGCCTCCACCACGGGGGCGGGTGCTACTGCAAGCCGTGCCGCGCCAACTACAAGGCCGACACCGGCAAGGCGATCCCCAAGCGCGACATGCAAGACGAAGCATTCCGCAAGTACCTCCACTGGGCCGACCGCCGGTTGGAAGCACTCGTTCAGCGGATGCAGACCCGCTTGAAGACGATCAACCCGGACATCGCGCTCGTCACGTGGACGACGAACGCCGGGCGGTTCGGCCACTTCCTCGACATCCCGCGGAACATGTCCGCGCGCATGAATCTCCTGTTCGACGCCCCGGACCAGGAGTTCTGGCTGGACGAAACGAACCGCGGGGCGAGCATCGTGCCGGCGTTCGGCGTGGCCTATGTGTGGGCCGTGAGCAACCACCGCGTCGCGTTCGCCGAGCCGTACCTGATGAGCCGCGGCAACCCCTACGGCAAGGACAGCTTCCCCGGCCACGAGATCGAGCGGCGGATGATGCTCGCGCTCACGCACGGCGCCGGGCCGAGCCTCGCGGTGCTTCAGCCCGATAACCTGAAGCCCGCGGTGAGGCACTGCATGAAGGCGGTGAAGGACCGGAAGCCGTGGCTGACGCACAAGGAACCGGAGCCGTGGGCCGCGATCCTCGTCAGCGACAACACCCGCGTCTTCTACGGCCGCAATCCGGGTCAGGTGGAAGAGCGGTACATGGCGAACGCGTTCGGCTTCTTCCGCGCCGCGATGGAGGAACACCTGCCCGTCACGCTCATCAACGACTGGAACCTGACGGCCGAAGAGTTGATGAGGTACAAGGTGCTGGTGCTGCCGAATGCCGCGTGCCTCGACGACCGACAGTGCGCCGCGATCCGCAAGTTCGTCGAACTCGGCGGCGGGCTGGTCGCGAGCATGGACACCGGCTTGTCCGACGAGTTCGGCACGCCGCGTCAGGAGTCACCGCTCGCGGACGTGCTGGGCGTACGCCACAAGGGCGCGGCGGTCGCGGGGAAGATCGGCGACAAGCTCGACGAGAACTTCGCCCGCACGCTGCCGCCAGAGTACTGGCTGAAGCGGAAGGGCGTGTGGGACTTCAAGCGGAGCGGCCACCCGCAGTCGTTCCTCGAAAGCCCGACGCTCACTGCGCTACTCGGCAAGGCGCTCGTCACCTTCAAGGGGCCGGTCGTGCGCGTCGAACCGCTGCCGGGCAGCTTTACCGACGCGACCGTGCGCACGAAGGACAGCGCGACGGCGGAGGAACTGCCCGCGGTGGTGTCGCGCAAGGTCGGTGCCGGGAAGTGCGTGTACCTCGCGGCCGGCATCGACGCGGCGCACTACGCGTCGTCGTACCCGTATTACCGCGTCGTGCTGGCGCAGGCGATGCGCTGGGCCGCAAGCGCCCCGCCTTCGGTAGAAGTGGCCGCGCCGATGTGCGTGCAGGTGAACACTGTTCGCCAGAAGCTCAAGGGCGAGCGTCTGGTCATCCACCTGTTCAACAACGTGAACACGACCGCGGGCCACGGCCACCCGGCGGAGGAAGTACCGCTCCGCGAGGAGACGATCCCGATCCACGACATCGAAATCACGCTGAAGGGCTACGGCGTGAAACGCGTCCACCTGGAGCCGGAAGGCCGCGACCTGGCGACGAAGAAGGCCGGCGACGCGCTCACGGTGACGGTGCCGAAGCTCCACGTTCACGCGATGGTGGTGGTGGAGTTGGTCTAACTTTCGCCCTGGCCGCCTTCGGGCTTCTCGTTGAGCGACGGCGGGACCGTCGTCTTCCGCGCCACCACCGTGCGGATGTAGCCGATCTCGACCTGCGCCCCGCGGACCGCCAGCCGCGCCTCGCGGATCAATATCCCGGCCGCGATCAGCAGCGCGAACGCCCCGGACAGCCCGAACGTCACCGGGATCCACCCCAGCGCCCACTTCGTCGAGGCCGACAGCCCGACCGTCAGGCTCGCGCCGACCAGCAGGCCGATGGCCGAGTACAGCGTGACGATCGTGCGCTGGAGCAGTTGCAGCCGCTGCGTGTGCCAGCCGATCTGGTCGGCGATCAGGGCGCGCTTCTCGACCACCTCGTCGGTGGCGACCCCGTCCGGCAGCGCCTCCGCCATGTCGGTCAGCGCGCGGACGCGGTCCACCACCCGCCCCAGACGGTTCGCGGTGGACAGCGACAGCGTGCCCGCCGCGCTGATGAGCAGCGCCGGCGTAATCATCGCGCCCAGGATCTCGCCGGCACCGAGGAAGTCGATCGCCATCATCCGCGGGTTCCTCCGTTCGTTCAATGTACGCGCGTCGCTACAGGGCTTCCGCCCTGTGCTACGTCCGACGGCCCTCCGGGCGAAGAGAGGAGCGATTGGTTTCTTGTTTTCGCCCGGAG
>JAYUBA010001448.1:0-2988 GCA_043741075.1 Frigoriglobus sp. | reverse complement strand
CGCTTACGCTCCGGGTTCGCCTAGTTCGGCAACGGGTTCGGCGCCTGGAAGGTTTCCGGCGGCTCGCCCTTCGACACCACCACCACGCCCTGATCGGTCACCGTGAACCCGCGGCGGCGGTCGAACTCCGCGTCGTACCCGATCACCGTGTACGGCGGCAACTTCACGTCCTTGTCGATGATCGTCCGGCGGACCCGGCAGTACCGGCCCACGTCCACGCCGTCGAGGAGGATCGAGTCCTCCACCACCGCGTAGCTGTTCACGCGCACGCGGGGCGAAAGGATGCTCCGCCGCACCTGCCCGCCGGAGACGATGCCGCCGGGGCAGACGATGCTGTCGAGCGCCTCGCCCCGGCGCGCGTGCCCGGCCGGCCCCTCGCCGGTGAACACGAACTTGGGCGGCGGCAACTGCGGCTGGAGCGTGCGGATCGGCCACGACGCGTCGTACATGTTCAGCAGCGGATCGACCGCCACCAGGTCCATGTTGGCCTGGTAGTACGCGTCGAGCGTGCCCACGTCCCGCCAGTACGGCACGGCCTTACGGTTCTCGTCGCAGAACCGGTGGGCGAACACCTTCATCCCGGCCTCGAGCATGTGCGGGATGACGTTCTTGCCGAAGTCGTGGCTGCTCCCGGTCCGGGCCGCGTCCAGGCACAGCAGCTCGAACAGGAGCCGCGTGCTGAACACGTAGATGCCCATCGAGCCGAGCGCGTGGTGCGGGTCGCCGGGAATCGCGTCGGCGGCCTTCGGCTTCTCCAGGAAGTGGGACACGCGGTCGTCGGCGGCCGTCTGCATGATGCCGAAGTGCCGCACGTCGGCCAGCGGGACCGGGATGCACCCGATGGTCACGTCCGCGCCGCGCGCGTGGTGGGCGCGGATCATGTGGCCGTAGTCCATCTTGTAGATGTGGTCGCCGGCCAGGATGAGGACGTGTTCGGCCCGCTCGCGCTCGATGGAGTAGATGTTCTGGTAGATGGCGTCGGCGGTGCCCTTGTACCACGTCTCGTCGATCCGCTGCTGCGGCGGCAGCACCTCCACCGACTCGCCCAGTTCGGAGCTGAGGAACCCCCACCCGTGGCGGATGTGCCGGTCCAGGCTGCGGGACTTGAACTGCGTGAGCACCAGCACCCGGCGGAGGCCGCTGTTGATGCAGTTGGAGAGGGTGAAGTCGATGATGCGGTACAGCCCGCCGAACGGCACCGCGGGCTTCGCGCGGTCGCGGGTGAGCGGCTCCAGGCGGGTGCCCTTCCCGCCGGCCAGGATGACAGTGACGACGCCGCGCATGGACGTACCTACGAGTTCGCCCCAGCATTTCCCCTGGGGTGGCTCCTGAGCGGGGGGCGTAAGCCCCCTGTGTTTTCCCGGCGCACAGGGGGCTTACGCCCCCCGCTCAGGGTGCGATTATCGCCCGGCCAGGCCCTTCTCGAACATGATGAGGTTGTCGCCGCGGTCCGCGTCCCAGTGCAGGCCGACGATGTCGTAGCCGAGTTCGATCGCCAGGTGCAGCATCGGGCGGTGGGTGTTGTGGCACTCGAGCCGGATCGTTTCGTAGTCGTGCTGCGCGGCCCAGCCCTGCGCGGCCTCCATGAGTTGCGACCCGATGCCCATGCGCCGGGCGTCGGGCATCACGCCGTAGAACCACGCGAAGAACGTGTCCGGCTTCAGCTCGAAGCCGAGGAAGAAGCCGGCCGGCTTGTCCTTCACCCGCGCGACGAGTTGGAGCACGTTGTACCGCCCCAGGTAGCGGCGGCGGAACGACTCGAGCGTCTTCGTCGGCCGGAAGATCTGGTTGTACATCTCGACGATCAGCGGGAGCTCGTCCACGCCCACCACGTCGATGATCGCGTCCGCCATTGGGGCACTCGCTTGTTGAATGGGACCGGTTAGTGGTTGGGCCGGTGCAGCCCGCTCACGATGGCGTCCCACGACGGCACGTCCCAGGTGGCGATGAGTTCGCGGAGCACGTCGCTGGCCGTGTCCTCCTCGGCCCCGACCAGCACCGGTTCGGCGTCCGCGTCGGCGTCTTCGGTCGCGGCGTCGAAATCGTCGGCCTCCGCGACCGCTTCGGCGACCGGTTCGTCCTCGGCCTCCGCTTCGGCCTCGCCCTCGTCTTCGGCGGCGTCCGCGGGCGCACCCGCCACGGCGCCTTCGGCCGGCCCCTTGCGGCGGCGGCGGCGGCGGCGGCGGCGCTTGCGACCGGTGCCGGGCTGGTCGCCGTCCGCGCCCGCTTCGCCCGGCGCGCCCTCTTCGGCGTCCTCGAACTCCTCGCCTTCGGCGTCTTCGCCGGCGTCGGGGTGCGCTTCCGCGGCCTCGGCGAGTTCTTCGCGCGGCGGCGCCGCGGGGTCGGGAGCGGGCGGCTTGTCGCGCTCGAGTTCGCGGGCGAGGTCGGCCCAGTCGTCGTCGGTGTCGAGGGGGTCTGTCATTGCGGAGTGATTTTCGTGGGGCCGTGTGACCGCCCGGCACGGCGGCGGGCGGCTCACGGGTCGAGAGAGGCGAACCGTGGTGAAGTCATCCTATCGCGCGGCGGTCGCGCCGGACACGCCAGCCGGCACCGCCCACGCCCGCGCCGGCCGCGCGAGGCCCACCTCCACCACACGGTCGCCCGGTTCGGCCCCGTAAGCAGCCGCAAGGCTCTCGCCCGCGTCGCCTTCGGGCAACTCGTCGCGGGGCACGAGGAACACGTCGTCGGCCCACCCCGCGGTGTCCGCGAGGTGCCGCGCCAGCGCGTCCCACGCGTCCGCCGGGAGCGGCAGTCCGGGCAGCAGCTTACCGAACAGCTCGCCGACGGCCTGTTCCAGACACGCCCGCGGCGGCAGAAGGTAGAAGGTAGCCATCGTGCGAATCCCCAGAGGAAGTGCATGGGGGTTATCGGGCCGAGTACGCGGATGAGGGGAACCGAAGGGCCGTAGGGGATGTGCGGGTCGCGGGAAGGGGCGGTACAACCGTCACGGTTTGCCAGATTGAGGGCGAGCGGCGCGGCGTCAGCCCG
>JAYUBA010001447.1:0-2993 GCA_043741075.1 Frigoriglobus sp. | reverse complement strand
GAACATTTCTACGCGCGGCGTTGATGCGGGCCTGCGCGTTCTCGCCCCGGGGGCGGAATTCGCGGCCGTCGTTCGCTATTCCGTCGCCACTCCTTGACTCGGTCGGGCGACTCCGGTTTGCCAACGCGGCGTTCTCGCACTAGCTTTCGACCGGTATGCGTCGGGCCTGGGGTCTGGCCGCCACGGCGAGGTGTCGGAACGATGCGGTTGCCTAGTCTATCGGGTCGAATACCCAAGCCGTCGGACTCCGGTTCGATGCCCCGGCCCGTCCCCGGACCGGCCGTGAATCCGATCCTCGGGAAGGTCTTCCTCGGCCGGTACGAGGCGGTCCGCTTCCTCGGCGAGGGGAGTAACGCCCACGTTTACCTCGGCCGGTCGGTCCGCGACCACTCGCAACTCGTCGTCATCAAGCGGATCAAGGACCACGTCCAACTCAACCCGCGGTTCCGCCAGTTCTTCGACGGCGAAGTCAAGTCGATGTCGCGGTTCCACCACCCCTACGCGGTCAAACTCCACGCGGCCTCGCTGGACGACCCGCTCGGCGCGTGCCTGGTCCTCGACTTCATCCCCGGCGTGACGCTCGAAGCGGTCCTGGCCCGGTGCGGCCGGCTGACCGAGGACCGCATGGCGCGGCTCATCGGGCCGCTCCTGCACGCCCTCGACGCCGCCCAGCAAGCCCAGGTCGTCCACCGCGACTTGAAGCCGGCGAACCTGATGGTCGTGGACTTCGACACCGCCGGTGAATCGGTCCGGGTCATGGACTTCGGCTTCGCAGGGTTCGCGTCGAAGCCGCACATCCAACTGGCCGAGTTGACCGGGCACGGGGCAGTCTTCGCGTGCGGCACCCCGGCCTACGTCAGCCCCGAGATGGTCCGCGGGGACGCCGTCGATCCCCGGGGCGACCTGTACTCCGTCGGCGTCATCATGTACGAGATGCTCGCCGGCCGGCTGCCGTTTGACTCCCCGAACACCGACGACCTGCTGTCCGCGCACCTGCAGAAACCGCCGCCCCGCTTTAACCGCATCGGCTGCCCGGAAATCTCCGCGGCCGTCGAAGGGGTCGTGCAGGTCGCCCTCAGTAAGTACCCCAGCGAGCGCCACCCGGGGGCGCGCGAGATGGCCCGTCAACTGAGTCGGGCGGTCGGGTTCGACGTTTGGGAGGCGACCAAGCCGGTCTCCGGGGTCAAGCCGGTGGCCGACGACGACGACATCGTCGTGTGTACTCTGGCCGAGGACTCAAGAGTCAAGCCGACGACCAAGTCCGACAAGTTCGTGCTCTCGGACCAGTTCGAGGCGATGCTCCCCGAACGTCTCGCGGCCGCGAAGTTGCGCGGGTTCATCGAGGACGTGAACGGCCTGGCCATCGCGTCCGAGCCGGGGTTCATCCGCGTCCGCCTGGAACTCCCGTCGGGCTGGAAAGAGCCGTCGGCCCCGCCGAACGCCTCGAAGAGCGGGCTGATGAACTTCTTCTCGTCGCTACGGACCCCTTCGGTCCCGCGGGGCAAAGAGCCGATCGAGGTCGATTTGCAGATGGAGAAGCTCGACGCGGACCGGGTCGCCGTCGTCGTCACCTTCCGCCCGCTCCAGTGGTACTTGCCCGACAACCTGGACGCCTGGAACGCCCGGTGCGAAGGCTACTACTCGGTCCTCCGCGAGTACCTCATGGCCGGGCCGTGACCGGAACGGCACGCCCGCCGCCGAGCGAGTCGCTATCCTGACGGGTGGGACGACACGCGACCGGGGGCCAGGCCATGCGACGCATCGGAATTCTCACCGCCGGGGGCGACACCCCGGCCCTCAACGCCACCGTCTACGGCGCGGTCACCCGGGCCAACCAGCGCCACGTCGAAGTCGTCGGGTTCATCAAGGGCTTCAGTTCGCTGTTCAACCCCCGCGTCCCGCACGTCCTGTTGAACCCGCTCTACTCGACCATTCCCGAACTCGACCCGTGCTACGGCGGCACCATCCTCGGGGCGTCGCGCGACTACGTGGACGCCGACGACAAGAACGCCATCGGCATGATCGCCGACCGGTTGAAGCGGTTGCAAATCGACGGGCTGATCTGCGTCGGCGGGGACGGTACGTTGAACGCCATGCAGGCGCTCAGCGAGAACCTGCCGACCGTACTCGCCCCCAAAACGATCGACAACGACCTCGGGCTGAACTACCCGGCCGAGCCGGACGAGTACGTCCGGTACGGCGAGGCGACGCCCGGCGGTCCGCCGCCCGTGGACCCGACCGGTGGGGCCGTCGTCGAGAACGGCGGTTACTGGTACGGCCGGCGGCAGCGCGGCGGCCGGTTCGACCTCGACCAGATGGTGAACTACGTCACCCCCGGGTACGCGACCTCGGTGTTCGTCGCCGCGACCGGCGTGCAACGGGTCCGCACGACGGCCGAAAGTCACCGCCGGATCGCCATCGTCGAGTGCATGGGCCGGCACTCGGGGTACATCGCCATGGGGGCCATGTACGGCCAGCCCGACCTGCTGCTCGTGCCCGAACACCGTTTGAACGTGGACCGCCTCGTCGAGCGGGTCACCGAGATTTACGACCTGCAGAAGCACGTCGTCATCGTCTGCGGCGAGGGGATCATCGACCACGAGGGGAAGGAACTCGGCGCGGAGTACGCGACCCAGGACCCGGCGGGGAACGTCACCCTGAGCGGGGCGAGCGAAGCCCTCCGCGCCATCCTGATCGAGCGCCTGGGCGACACGTACTTCACCAGTAAGCGGCGGAACGAATCGGCCCGCGCGGCGGTGTTCACGCGGAAAATCGGCCACATCCAGCGCGGCGGCCGGCCGGTGCTGTTCGACCGCTACCACGCCGCGATGCTCGGCGGCCACTCGGTGGACCTGCTCCTCGAAGGCCGGATGAACGCCGTCGCGGTGTTGCAGTACACCCGGTCCCGCGGTCTGCACCTGGGCCACGTGTTCGCCAACGACTTCCGCGACCGCTGGGGGCTGATCCACGCCCGCCTCATGCACCCGAGCTTC
>JAYUBA010001446.1:0-2994 GCA_043741075.1 Frigoriglobus sp. | reverse complement strand
CGGGTCGGCGAAGAAGTCGCCGGCGGTCACCTCCACCCGATCCGCCACCTCGGTCGCGGACACCAGTTCCCGCGCCAGCGGCACCACGTCGGGCCGGTCGAGGACGACGGCCCGCAGGTGCGGGTAGCGGCGGCACGCGGCCACCGCCAGGTGCCCCGTGGCCCCGCCCAGGTCGGCCAGCCGGCGGAACCGGGACAGGTCGAACGCCGCGACCACGCGGGGACGAGATCAGCCCGAACCCGTGCATCCCCATCAGGAACTCGCGCCTCAGGTGGTCGGTGTGGAAGATGTTCGAGAAGACCGGGCCGTCGTCCGCCCCCAGCCGGCGTCCCCGGCCCGGACCGCGCCGGCCAGGTCGCCCCACAGCTTCCACAGCACCTCGTCGGTGAACCGCAGGTAGCCGGTCAGCCGCCGGGGGCTGGCCTGGGTCAGGTAGGCGGACGCCGTGGGCGTGTTGGCGTACCCGGCCGGGTCGCGGGCGAGCCGCCGGGGGCCGACCAGCGCGTCGAGCAGTCGGCCCAGTGCGTCCGGGTTCGCGCCGAGTTCGGCGGCGAGCGCGGGGGCGGCCTTCGGGCCGCTGGAGAGGGCGTCGAACACGCCGAGGGTGACGCCGGCGAGCATGGCCTTCGAGCGGCGGAAGGCGGCCAGCAGGTCGAGGACCGCGACCCGGATCGTGGTCGCCGTCATCGCCGTCGGCACACATGCCGTTGCACTCTGCGCAAAGACTCCAACCAACACCCCACTCGGCAGCGCCACACCACACCGCGTGAGCCGGTCGGCCCGCATGGTCGGCGCTCGCGCCAGACGGCTGTTGACCGTCCCTTCGGGCACGCCCAACTGCCGCGCCGCCTCCTGCCGGGTGACGCCCTCCAGGTCGCACAGCACGAGGACCGCGCGGTAGCGGTCGGGCAGGCGGCTCAACTCGCGGTCGCGGACGGGCAGCAGGTCACCCCCGGCCGTGTTGAGCGGGTGTCGGCTCGCCCCCGTCGGCCCGCGACTCGGTGGCATCAGATTCGCAGCACTTCAACCGCTCCGACAGCGAGACGGTTGGGTCGAAGGGGAGAAAGGCAGTGAGTCACGACCGGAAGCCGGACGGCCCCGCGCCGCCCAAGAGCCGCGAACCGCTCATCCCGTTGCGGCCCTTCGGCAAGACGAAGGAGAAGGTCTCCGCCCTCGGCATGGGCGGCCACCACCTGGGCGACATCTCCTCCGTCGAGGAGGCCATCCGCATCGTCCACGCGGCCATCGACGGCGGAATCACGTTTTTCGACAACTGTTGGGAATACTACAACGGGCGGACCGAGAACTGGCTCGGCCGGGCACTGGCCGGCAAGAGGGACCAGGTGTTCCTCATGTCGAAGGTCTGCACCCACGGCCGGGGCAAGGACCTCGCCCGCACGATGCTCGACGAGTCCCTGCGCCGGTTCGGCACCGACCGCCTCGACCTGTGGCAGGTCCACGCCGTCAGCTACGACAACGACCCCGACCTGGCCTACGCGAAGGGCGGCGTGGTCGAGGCGTTGGAGGAGGCCAAGAAGGCCGGCAAGGCCCGGTTCGTGGGCTTCACCGGGCACAAGGACCCCGCCATCCACCTCAAGATGATCCGCCTGGGCTACCCGTTCGACAGCGTGCAGATGCCCCTCAACCCGTTCGACGCGACCTACCGCAGTTTCGAGCGCGAGGTGCTGCCCATGGTGGCAAAGAGGGGCATGGCCGCCATCGGGATGAAGAGCTTCGGCGGGGACGGGCGGCCGATCATCAAGGGCGCGGTGACGGCCGAGGAGGCGCTGCGGTACGCGATGAGCCTGCCGGTCGCGGTCACGGTCAGCGGGATCGACTCCCTCACCGTCCTCCGGCAGAACCTGGCGGTGGCACGGGGGTTCGCGCCAATGCCGGCGGCGGACATGGACGCGCTGCGCACGCGCGTCGCCTCGTATGCGGCCGACGGTCACCTGGAACTGTACAAGTCGTCGGCCCGGTACGAGGGCAAGGTCGGGCGCGAACAGCACGGCTTCCCGCCGAGCGACGAACTTCCACTCTGAACACATTCCAGCGGCGCGGCTTCGGGGCGAGATCATGGGCACGACCAGACGGGACTTCATCGGCGGTGCGGTCGGGACGGTCGCCGCAACGACCCCGGTCGCGGCCGGGGCCGACAAGCGGGAACCGTCCGCGCCGGCCCGCCCGAAGGTCCTCTTCTTCGACGTGAACGAGACGCTCCTCGACCTGAAGCCCGTGACGGAGAGCGTGGGCCAGGCCCTGGGCGGTCGCCCGGAGTTGGCCCCGCTCTGGTTCACCACGCTGCTGCAATACTCGCTGGTGACGACGGTGGCCGACCGCTACCACGACTTCGGTGACATCGGGGCGGCGTGCCTGCGGATGGTCGCCCAGAGCCACGGGATCGACCTGGCCGAGGACGCGGCGAAGAAGGCCGTGGCCCCGATCCGCGCCCTGCCGCCGCACCCGGACGTGGCCCCGGCGCTGGAACGGCTGCGGGACGCCAAGTACCGGCTGGTCAGGCTGACCAACGGATCGGACGCGGCGGTCGCCGACCAGTTGAAGCACGCGAAGCTGGACAAGCTGTTCGACGCGGCTCTGAGCGTCGTGGGCGTGGGCCTGTACAAGCCGCACGCCCACGTCTACCGGTGGGCCGCCCGCCGCGTCGGGGTGGACGTGTCGGAGTGCCTGCTGGTGGCGGCGCACGGGTGGGACGTGGCCGGGGCGGCGTGGGCCGGGATGCGGGCGGCGTTCGTCGCCCGGCCGGGCCAGCGGCCGTTCCCGCTCGGCCCGACGCCGGACCTGTCGGTCCCCACGCTCAAGGAACTCGCCGACGAGTTGACGAAGGGAAAGTAGTCGCGCAGTGAGGGCGAACACGTCGGGCTGGGTCGCCCGACCTCTAACGGGCCTTTGCCTCGTCGCGACCTGTTATCCGGTCCGGCGGGCTGGTGGGCCGAGTGGCGTCACCTCGATCCAGGCGAATGGGGGTTTGTGCCG
>JAYUBA010001445.1:0-9747 GCA_043741075.1 Frigoriglobus sp. | reverse complement strand
GTACTGCTAAGCATGTGAAGGTCGCAGCCCTCTGCGCGGCAACGTGGTAAAGTTCGACCTGAAAACGGATGAGAGGAAGGGCCGGCCCGCCAAAAGAGGCCGCGGCACACGAGTTGCAGCCACAGAACCCGTACTCCGTCTATCATTCGGGTCAACGGGTTCCAGGATGGGACCGAAAGCGGGAACATGTGGCTCTGCGTATCCTGATCGTGGACGATAACCGGGACGCCGCCGACTCCCTGGCAACGCTGGTCGAACTGTGGGGCCACGAGCCTCAGGTGGCCTACGACGGGCACGCCGGGCTGGCGGCGGCGTGCGAGCAGCACCCGGACTGCCTGATCCTCGACATCAACATGCCCCGGATGGACGGGTACACGCTCGCCCGCCTGGTCCGCCAACGCGGCCCGGCGGGTGCCAAGCTGGTGGCACTCTCAGCGAACTCCGACCCGGCCCACGTCCGGCGGGCCGCGGAGGCCGGGTTCGACTACCGCCTGACCAAACCGGCCGACCTCAACGCGTTGGAAAGGATGCTGAAGATGATCGAGACCATCGTGCGGCTGGCCGAGAAGACCGAGGAACTGGCCGAGAAGAACGTCGCCATCGCCGAGCGGACGGAACAACTGGCCGACCGGAACGCGACCCTGGCGGGCGAGACGAAGCAGTTGTTGGAGGAGGTCAAGGACGAGTTGAAAGGGATCAAGGAGGACGTGAAGGAGGTCAAAGGGGACGTCCAGCACATCAAGGACGAGATCCGCGAGGTCAAGGAACGGGCCGAGCAGGACGGCGAGGAGGGCGAGGGCTGGAAGGGCGGTCGGGCGGGTGAGCAGTAACCGCCAACAGATATCCCTTCGGGTCCGAGCGGGTCGGACACGCGTGCGGCCCTCACTGACTACCGGCCGGATCGGCCGATGGGCCGTACCCGCCACCGCCCTCGCCGGATGCCGAACTCGATCCGGCACCATGCGGAGGTTCGGCTCTTGCAGATCACCCGCTCTCGGTCTGCTTCAGATGACTTCGCCGATCAGTACGGGCATCCACTCGGAACGGGTCATGATCTGGTAGTACCGGGTGCTCGGCTCGCACATCAGGAACACCACCGGCTCCCCGGCCCGCGTCCGCACCAGCAACCCCCGCACACCCTGCTTGACCATGTACCAGACGCCGTTCATCAGGGCGTAGGCCGCAGGGACTTCGACCGGCTCGGGCTCCATTGCCGACCACGTGCCCGCCTCGATGGTCTCCCGCCACGTCCACCCGGTCGGCGGCAGCTTGCGCTCGGCCCGGTCCTTGTTGCCCCACGTCACGATCTGCAACCGCCCGTCCCACCACACCGGCAGCACCGCCGGCACCGACCGCCAGTCGAACCGCACCTCCTTCTCGCCGCCCCGGTCGTGGACGCGGGCGGACAGGCCGTGCTCCTCCATCAACTCGACCGGCAGGTCGCTCACGGGCAGTGCGATCGCGGTACACATGGGTCGGGCCGAACGATGGGTCAAGCGGCGACAGTGATCAGGTCGAACGCGGTCGGGTAGCGAGCAGACACGGCGGTCCGCAGCAGAGCGAACAAGTCGGCCGCGGCCGACACCGCCCCGTCACGACCAGTGGGCGACGGAACCGGTATCGACACGCCGGTCACGGCCCGCACGACCGCCGGGAGCCGGGCCACGACCGCGGCGTGCCGGCCGCGTGCGAACATCAGATGGCACCACGCCGCCTCCCGGCACACGCCGAGGGCCGGATCGCCTTCGGGCACTCCGCGGGCACGCAGCACAATGGCGGCGTCCCACCACTCCTGCGCCAGGGCGAGAAAGAATGGCAGTCGATCGGTGCTCATCGGACGCTCTCCCCTCACTGGTGTTCCGCTCAGAAGCATACCTTGCCCCGCACGTCGCAGATGTCGAACCCGTTGGCCGGGTCGCGGTACACGGCCGGCAGGTACAGCGTCGCCGCACTCCGCACCTTGAACCGCCCGTACCTCAAGTTCACCAGCCGCTTGGCCTCGGCCACGGCGTCCTTCTTCGGGTCGGGCGGGGTGAACAGGCTCAACTGCTGCCCCCGGCCGCGGCGCAGGCCCGACGCGACCAGGTGCATGTGCGTGGCAACACGGCCGGGCTGGTACGCTCGCCGCAGGGCCACGCGGACCGCGTCCAGGAGCAGGTCGAATCGGGCGGTCGGCACCTCCGGCGTGGCGTCGCCGCTTAGCCCAGTGCCGTCCTTGTACTGGACCAGCGCCGACAGCTTCCCGGCCAGGACGTTGTGGTAGTCCAGTTCCTCAATGAGCCGCTCCGTGTGCCGCACCGCCCACGCCCACAGCACCACCGGGTCTTCGACATTGCCCATGAGCGACCCGCCGCGGGCGAGCGTCTGGTGCGGCGGGCGCTCGGGCCGAATCGACGTGACCCGCGTGCCGTTCAGTTCCAGCCAGATCTCGTGGCCCGTTTTGGTGAGCAGTTGCTTCACCAGCTTGCCGTCCGCGTTGGCCAGGTCGAGGCAGGTGCGGATGCCGTACGGGGCGAGGCGAGCCGCCCGCCGGCCCGCGATCCCGCTGATCTCGGTCACCGGTAGTTGCGACAGCAGCGCCCGCTCGTGATCTCGGTCGAGGACGGCGACCGCCCCGAACGGCTTGCCGGTGTCCGAGAAGAGCTTGGCCAGCGTGCGGGTGCGGGCGATCCCGATAGTGATGGGCAGGCGGGCGTACTCGCGGATGTGGTCCCGGATCGCCGTCGCGGTCGCCTGGAGCGTGCTCGTGTGACGGTTCGGCACGGCCTCGAAGAAGAACTCGTCGATCGAGTAATACTCCACTCTCGGCGAGAAAGTGCCGACGATTTCGAGCATCTTGCGGGACAGCACTTCGTACCAGTGGAAGTCGCGTTTGACGTACACGCCTTCGGGGCACGAGATCTTGGCGTCCCAGATGGGGGTGCCGGTCTTCACGCCCCTGGCCTTCATCTCGTAGCTCTTGGCGATGACGCACGCCCCGTTGTTGCCCAACACCCCGACCGGCTTCCCCACGAGGCTCGGATGCCGCACCCGCTCGGCCGAGACGTAGAAGCAGTCGGCGTCGAGATGGGCCACGTAGCCGGGCATGCCGGTTCTCCGGGTCGTGCGGTTCGGCGGAAGCGACGCCACGTTCCGCCGACTCCCTTTTATCTGTACACCCGGTCAGTGAGGAGTTCAATTGGGGTACGTGTTCCGGTCTGTTCCGCCGGGAGGGGCTCATGCCGACCGACACTTCCGAACCCCGCACCGTGGTCGCCCGGTACGCGGCCGACCTGCTCCGAGAACTGACCGCCCGCGGCGCTGGGGCCGGGCCGGTGCGGGTGACCGACGCCGCAGGCGGGCTGGCCTGCATGGTGCTGGTGTGGACGACAGACGCCCGTATGCCCACGGCCCGCAGTGAACAGCCCGAACCGAAGAAAGCCGAGGGTGGGCGAGAGCGGTGCCGGGAGGACATCCTGGTCGCGGTCCGGGCTTCGGGTCGGCCGGTGACCCGGAAGGAGGTGGTCCGGGCACTGCGGACAGCGGGAACCGACCACGGGGCCGGTACGGTGGCCAAGGCGCTGGCCGATCTCACCCGATCGCGGGATCTGATCAACCACAAGGACAAGCGGGGTTACCGGCTCCCATCGTGGGTCCGGCGGCACCTCGGCCTGTTCGACGACGAGTAGGAGAAAGCTCATTAGTGGTAATGAGATCGAAGTCCGGCCAACTTCCGCCGGAATGCCCGAGTCTTCGCGAGTTCTGGATTTGGTGAAGTCGTGACAGGGTCATTGACCGCTGGCGGGTGTCGACGGACACTGATCCGCGTCGAACCGCTGCCCCACGCAACGTCCGGGAAGAGCCGGATGTCCCGCCTTCATCGAGGAGTTCTCATGATCCCTTTCCGACGAGTTCACGCTCTCGCCTTCGCGATTTTTGCCACGCTCGCCACGCCGAATCCCGCACCCGCAGCCGACCCGCTGGTCTTCGTCACCGCGTTCGCACCCGGCGACAAGGGCGGCATCCACGCTTACGCGCTCGACACGAAGGCGGGCACGCTCAAGCCTCTCCACCGCACCGCCGGGGCCGAGAACCCGTTCTTCCTGGCGCTGTCCCCGGACCAGAAGTTCCTGTACTCGATTCACGCCAAGCAGTTCGGCGGGAAGGAGAATGAGCAAGTGGCGGCGTACGAGGTGGTCGGCCGCACCGGCGAGTTGAAACTGCTCAACCGCCAGTCGGCCGAGGGCACCGCGGCGTGCTACCTGGACGTGGACAAGACGGGCAAGGCCGTGCTCGTGGCGAACTACGCGTCGGGCAGTGTGGCCGCTCTCCCGATCAAGGCCGATGGCTCACTCGGCGAGAAGGCGGCGTTCTTCCAGCACAAGGGGTCGAGCGTGAACCCCCAGCGCCAGAAGGAACCGCACGCCCACTGCATCGTCGTCAGCCCGGACAACAAGTACGCCTTCGCCGCCGACCTGGGGACCGACCAGATCCTCTGCTACAAACTCGACCCGGCCACCGCGAAGCTGACCCCGAACAAGGTGCCGTTCGCCAGGTCGCCCGCGGGGACCGGACCGCGGCACCTGACGTTCCACCCGAACGGGAAGCGGGTCTACGTCATCAACGAGCTGCTCAACTCGGTCACGGTGTTCGACTACGACGGGGCCGCGGGCACCCTCACGGAGAAGCAGACGCTCCCGACGCTGCCGACCGACTTCAAGGGCACCAGCCACTGCGCCGACTTGAAGATCACCCTGGACGGCAAGTTCCTGTACGGAACCAACCGCGGGCACGACAGCATCGCTGCGTACCAGATCGGGGGCGACGGGAGGTTGACACTGGTTGCGATCGAGCCGAGCCTCGGCAAGGGGCCGCAGAACCTGGCGATCACGGCGGACGGGGCGTGGCTCCTGTGTGCGAACATGCCGGGCAACACCGTCGCGGTCTTCGGGATCGACGCCAAGACCGGCAAACTGAAGTCGGCCGGCGACCCGGTGAAGCAGACCGGCCCGTCCTGCATCATGCTCGTGCCGTGACCCCGGCTCCCGCCGTTGACCCGCGACCGCGGCCCCGACCGACACGATCGCGTGGCGAGAACTGGCTCAAGCGGGCACGCGGCCCTTCGTTTACACTCGCATATTCCGAATACCGACCCGCGAGCCCATGCCCGATCCCGACACCCGCCCCGCCCCAGCCGTCTGATACGGAACCGTGGTGATTGGTGACGGTAGCGACAATTCTCTTACCCTGCTCCCGATCCTTCGCGGATTCAACTGATCGTTGCAGGTCCAATGAGTTAGGCCGATGCCGAAGCCTGGTGCTGCCAGCCACGAGCCTCGGCCTTCACTCTGAGCTTCTTTCCTTTCTTCTCGGCCTGATTGTCGGAGAGAGCTGTGAAGTCGACGACGACGTGTTCGAGGAACGGTTCGGGATCTGGCTTGGCTGCGAGTTGTTCGGCGGTACACTCATCAACCGTCACGGCGAGCGATCCCACGGAGGCGCTGGCCAACGTCCTGGTGAAATGATCCCACGCCGCCGCCGGCGTGATCTGATCACCGTCGTAGACGGAGAGTAGCCCCTCATCCTTCGGGGTCGGGCGAAACGCTTGTGACGTGACCCGACCGGCTTGGATGAACGAGGGATGGACCTGACGAAGCAGGAGCGTGGCCCCGGTCATGCGGTTGTCCCCGCAAGTTGCCGCAACTCGATGACCAACCGTTGCCACCCGCTGAGAGCGTCGAGCGGAAACGAGTCGGCCAAATCGGTGTCGTCGTTCAGGTTGAGAACGTGCCAGACACCAAGCTTCTTTTCCAAGTCGATCTCCAGCGACACCTCGTTCGCATTGAGCGACCACTCGGCCCGGACAGCCCCCTCGGCAGTCGGGTAGAGGTACGGAAGGGGCAGGTCGTCAGGATAGTGTCGGCCAAACGCCTCACTCACCCAGTCGAGCCCCGATGGCGGTGGCGCGACGCCCTTTCCGTCGAGCCAGCCGTGCCGAAGGAGCCTTAGCTCGGACAGTCTCGCGTCGATATCAAGCGGATCGAGGATGTACACGTGTTCGACCGATTCGATGTCTTGGAGTTTTTTGGCTCGGTTGAAGCGGCCACTGGCGTGCAACCGGACCATCTGGCCTTTACGGTAGTTGTTGAACGCTTCCACGACGGCATCATAATGGGGCCGAGTAAGTGGTGCCTTAACTTTGGTGCCATCCAGCAACCGCAGGTGGAAGGTATTCGTCTGCTGGTCTGCCTCCGGGATGGTGCCGTGGAGAACGACCTCGTCGGTGACCTCCTCCACCGAGGACGCCAGCACCAACTTGCGCCTCGTCTCCTGTGTCAGTCGGACTGGGGACTTCGCATTCAGTTCTGTGAACTCGATCGCTTCTCCGCTTTCCAAACTGCGCCCGAAGCGGTCGAAGTATCCCAGCAGGTTCTGTGGCAAGTGAGCTGTGATCCGCTCATCTCTCTCAGCGGCACCAATCGCTCCGAGGATAGCGCCTTTAGCCTCCTCGAAGTACGGTAAGGCAGTCGATCCCAACGCAGTCGCGGCGATCACCAACTTGATGATCGCGATGGCACTCCCGTCGTTCACTCCGGCCAGTTTCAGAGAAATGCCGTTGACGAACCCGTTTGGGACACGGCTGCGACCGCGAGCCTCTTTGTACTTGGCCTTGGCGATCTCGACGAGCATCTCTTCAAGGACGGCAAGGTCAGCGAGGACGTGCAGCGGGATGACACCGCCTTCAAAGCGGGCTCCTGTTAGCCGGGGTTGAAGGAACGGCTCGGCATCCACAGCGGTATCTCCGGCCAGACCGAGGGTCACGTCGGTTGGTTGGCCACGACTGACACTACGCTCGACGATTCGGTTCTTTTTGAACCGGGTGAGATAACGTCGGTGGCAACCTCGTCAAGGTCAACCCCCGGCCGCTCACATCGAAGGCACTTTTCGCGCTCCAGTTTACTCGGACATTGCCAAGCACGCACTCTCAGTTGCCCAGGCAGACCGCATTTCGCACAGCTATTCTATCCGCCGCGACAAACTGCTTGCCCTCCCGATCGTTCCGCGACGACCGTCGAGGTTCGACCGGAAACCATGACTCGGCCCGGCTTGGGGCCACCGTGCTTGCAGTTCGCTGCGTGTGGCCTTACTCTAACTCACATTGAACCGGAAAGGTAGCGCCTCGGCTCACGGATTGTTTGTTCGGCAGTAGCCATTGGGAACGACATGGACCACGCCCAACACAACCAGATCGTCAACTTTATCTGGGGGATCGCGGACGATGTGCTCCGCGACTACTACGTCCGCGGCAAGTACCGCGACGTGAGTGGGCTGGACCGCGACCGTGCGCCGATGAGCGGTGTCGTGAACCAGTCGGTTCTGCGCCCGCGGGACGGGGGAGTAAGCTACGCTCTCTTCCTGCTCCCCAACTTCGAGTCCCCGATCGGGTGCGGGCTCCAGTACGGGAACGGGTCGAGGCGAGCCGCCCGTCTGACCCTCTCCGGGGGCGGGTGGGCGGTCACGCTGGACGAGGTCGCAGACTACAAGGCACGGGTCGAGGCACTCAACGCCAACTCCGGCTTTGCGGTCACGCACGTCGGTCGGCTGGAGCGTGCGGACGGTACTCCCTTCACCGCGTCCGACGCACGGCAGGTTCTCAACGCCCTGCGGTGGTACGTCTCGTTCTGTTCGGGGCAGTGGACCGGCCCCTTCCTGACGACGGGCTTCGACCCCACGGGCGTCCGGGTGTGGGAAACGTGGGACCAGTCCCGTACCGCCCCGTTCCGCCACCGCCGGTCGTGGCTCGACCGCTGTCACCGCCGGGGGTTCGAGGAACCGTTTCCGGCGTTTCTGAACCTCTGGCTGGACGACGCCTGGGAGGAGGTGGTCCGGCTGGCGATCCACTGGTACGTCGAGGCCAACGCGCAGGCGGGGTCGGTTGAAGGGGCGATCGTCCTGACGCAGACGGCGTTCGAGCTGCTGGCCTCGGCCGTCTTGGTAGAGAACCACGGGTGGCTCAGTGCGGACGGGTACGAGAAACTGGCCGCGGCTGACCGCATCCGACTGCTGTTCATGTGGGCCGGCATCCCGACCGCGATTCCGGCCGAACTGGACGACTTGACTCGTGCGGCCAGGGCCGACAACTGGCCGGACGTTCCGACCGCGATGACGATGGTGCGGAACACGATCACGCACCCGACCCGAAGGAACCGCGAGAAGTTCGGCAAGCACCCCACGGGGGTGCGGACGGACGTCTGGTCGCTCGGCCTGTGGGCTCTGGAACTCGGCTTGTTGCGTCTGTTCGGCTACCGCGGTGAGTACGGAAATCGGATCACCCAGCGCTACGTCGGACAAGTCGATGTCGTTCCCTGGGCGGTCACGACTTGAACCGGCGTAGGGGATGCCAGCCTGTTCGTCCGGGAAGGACACTGGGGCTAAATTTCGATCAAATAAGAGTCAATATAATTGAGGCGACCGCTTAGCCTCGGCCCCCTCCGATGAGTGGCCCCGGACATGCCTTTTATGGTGTGTCCGGGGCTATCGTCGTTAACACGTTCCGATCCGCGGTTGAAAGGAGCCCCGTATGAAGCCGTACTGTCCGCCGTCCGAGCCGCACCCGGTTCGCGACAAGTTCGCCACCGCCCGCAAGGAGTTGTCGTCCGCCCTCATCGAGCGGGAGGACGAAGTGGACCTGGCGCTCACGGCCCTGGTCGCCAACGAGCACGTGCTGCTCGTCGGCCCGCCGGGCTGCGGCAAGTCGCTCCTGCTCGACTCGCTCCTCGCCTGGACCGGGGGCTCGAAGTTCTCGGTCCTGCTCACGAAATTCACCACGGTGGAAGAACTCATGGGGCCGGTGAGCCTCGCCGGGCTCAAGGAGGACCGCTACGTGCGGGTGACGAAAGGCAAACTGCCCGAGGCCGACTACGCGTTCGTGGACGAGATCTTTAAGGGCTCGTCGGCCATCCTGAACTGCCTCCTGAAGATCCTGAACGAGCGGGTCTACGACGCCGGCGACGGGGCCGCGAAGTCGGTCCCGCTGAAGCTGTGCCTCGGGGCGAGTAACGAGTGGCCCTCTCCCGACACCGGCAAGGAGTTGACCGCACTCTTCGACCGCTTCACACTGCGGAAGGCCGTGAGCCCGATCCGGTCCCGCACCGGCCGCGAGCGGCTCCTCTGGACCCCGGACCACACGCCGAAGCTGTCCGGCACGGTCACGCCCGCCGAGGTCGAACTCGCTCGTCGCACCGCCGCGGCGCTGCCCTGGTCGATTGACGCCAAGCAGGCCCTCGAAGCGGTGCTGGCGGAACTGGCGAGGGAGGGCGTGCGGCCCGGCGACCGGCGGCAGTTTAAGACGGTGGGCGTGGTGCGGGCGTTCGCGTTCCTGGACGGGGCCGACGCGGTCCGGCCCGAGCACCTCGAAGTGGCCCAGCACTGTTTGTGGGATGCCCCCGACGACCAGCCGCAGAAGGTGGCGCAGGTGATCGCGAAGATCGCCAACCCCACCGGGATGCGGGTCACGCAACTCCTGCTCGAAGTGGAGTCGGTGTTGGCCGCGACCGACGTGCGCAACTTGGCCGAGGCCGCGAAAGCCGCGGCAAAACTGGGTGAGATCGACAAGCAACTCGCCGGTCTGTCGGGGAACGGCCGGCTGGAGAAGGCCCGGCTGTACCTGAAGGACCAACTCAAGAAGCTCAAGCTCGCCAGCATCGAAGCCGTCTGATCGCAACCCCTCTCATCCAACACTGACCGGTACGGTGACCGATTTTAGGT
>JAYUBA010001444.1:0-3001 GCA_043741075.1 Frigoriglobus sp. | reverse complement strand
ACTTCGCCGCCGCGCTCCGACGATTCGCTATCCGACCACTCGAAGCGCAACGACTCGTAAACAATGGCAGGCGCTTGACCGAGAACTAAACGACCCTGCGCCAATCGCAGTCCGCCTTGATTCGTCCGGGCCGCCGCCCTATAGCCCCCCCGCCTTCAAGCGCAAATAACAGCCGGGAGAAGCCGCGTGGGGAGCGGGCGGGTTCCAACCTGTATCGGGCTGGTCGCGGTGCTGGCGGTCCTCGCCGCCGCGCCCGCCGCCGTGGCCCAACCGGTGCGCCGGGTGGCCGCGCTCGACGAACCGTTCGGCGGGGTCGCCGAGCGCGCCGACCGCGCGCTCCCGACCATGTCGCCGGTGCCGCCGCGGACCGCGTACCAGCCGCCCCGGCGCGACCCGGACGGCGTCCCGTACGAACCCGACTTCACCCTCCCCGACGGCAGCGCGATCCCGCTCCCGCAGTCGAAGTCGCGGCAGGTCCGCCTGGGCCGGCGGTACAACACCCCGAACAACGAGGACAGCGTCCGCCTGCCGGACGGCACCCGCCGCTCGCTCCTCACAGGCGGGTGGGTGGTGAACGTCGAGAGCACCGACGGCAAGGAGGCGACCGAGTTCGCCGCCGACGACGTGGTGGTGTGGGTGCGCGGGCTGGCCATCGACAACGTGCAGGGCGGGTTCGCCACCCCCGGCGACGGCAAAACCCAGGTCGAAGTGTACATGGCCGGCAACGTGATCGTCCGCACCACCCGCGGCGCGCCCGGCAAGAAGGTCACCCAGACGCTGCGGGCCGAGGAGGTGTACTACGACGCCGAGAACAACCGCGCCGTCGCCCTCCGGGCCGACCTGGAGATGGCGATCCCGAACGTCCCGGACGCGTTCCACATGCGCGGCGAGGAGGTGCGGCGCCTGGACCTGGAGAACTGGGAGATCCTGCGCGGCACGGCCAGCGCCAGCAAGTTGCCCAGCGACCCCGGCCTGCGGCTCGACTCCGAGCGGTTCACCCTGAGCGAGCGGCGGGTGGTCCGCCGGAACATCTTCGGCATCCCGTTCCGCGACTTCCGCACCGGCGACCAGATCGAGACGCTCGAACAGATCGTGACCGGCCGGAACGTCGTCACCCGCTTGGGCGGGGTGCCGGTGTTCTACCTGCCCACCCTGCGGACGAACGCGAACGACCCGCTCGGCCCGCTCCAGAGCATCGGGTTCAACCAGAACCGCCAGTTCGGGTACAGCGTCTACTCCACCTGGGACGTCTACGAGTTGCTCGCGCTGCGCCCGCCGCCGAGCCACACGTGGCGGCTCGACCTGGACTACCTGAGCAAGCGCGGCCCGGCCGCCGGCACCTCCTACGTGTACCGCGTGGACGGCGCGGAGCCGAACGCCCCGCCGGTCGGGTCCGGCCTCATCAAGCTGTACGGCATCTCGGACACCGGGGTGGACCTGCTCGGCGGCAACCGCGGGCCGGAGCCGGCCCAACCGTCGCTCCGCGGCCGGGCGCTGTGGCGGCACCAGCAGGAGGTGATCGAGGGGCTGTACTTCCAGGGCCAGCTCGCGCTCCTGAGCGACAAGAACTTCTTCGAGCAGTTCTACAAGAACGAGTTCGACACCGGGCCGAACCAGGAGACGTTCGCGTACCTGGCGTGGCAGCGGCGCAACTTCGGGGCGACGCTCCTGGTCGAGGACCGGGTCGCCCGGCAGTGGGTGGGCGAGACCAACTACCTCCCGCGGGTGGACGGGCACCTGCTCGGGCAGACGTTCCTGGACGACCTGTTCGTGTACAGCGCCCGCGGGTCCGCGGCGTACGCGCAGTCGCGGCCGAGCCAGGAGAACCCGTTCCCGGTGCTGCCCACCGACCGCCGCGCGGACACCGGCCGGTTCGACGTGATGCAGGAACTGAGCGTCCCGTTCGCCCTCGGCCCGGTGAAGGTCGCGCCCTACGGCGTACTCGACCTGACCGAGTACACGAGTGACCTGAACGGGAACGAGACCGGCCGCGTGCTCGGCGGCGGCGGGGCGCGGGCCAGCGTCCCGTTCTCGCGCCTGTACGGCGACGTGAGCAGCGAGCTGCTGAACCTGCGCGGCCTGTACCACAAGGTCGTGTTCGGTGCCAACTACCGGTACACCCGGTCGAACGTGCCGTACAACCAGTTGCCGCTGCTCGACCGGCTGAACGACGACGCGACCGACCAGGCGTTCCGCAACATCACCCCGCTGCAGTCGCAGTTCGTGCCGGGGCCGGACGGGGCGCGGCTGATGAACGCCGGCGGGTACAGCCCGTTCAACCCGCAGTTGTACGCGATCCGCCGCGTGGTCGAGAACCGGGTGGACACGCTCGACGCCGTCAACGTGGTGCAGGCCGACGTGCGGCAGCGGTTCCAGACGAAGCGCGGGTACCCCGGCATGGAGCACACGGTGGACGTGCTCACCTTCGACGTGTCCGCGTCGTACTTCCCGGACGCGCGGCGGGACGACTTCGGGCACCCGTTCGCGTTCCTCGAGTACGGCACCGTGTGGAACGTCGGGGACCGCACGGCGCTGGTGTCCAACGGGTGGTTCGAGCCGTACCAGGGCGGGAGCCGGTACTGGAACGCGGGCGTGTACCTGAACCGCACGGACCGCACCAACCTGTACCTGGGGTACCGGCAGACGGACCCGCTCAACAGCAAGGCGGTGTCGCTCAACCTGGGCTACCAGTTGAGCCACCGGTACTACCTGACGGCCGGCGTCACCTACGACTTCGGGCTCCAGGCGGCGCTGTCCAACTCGGTCCTGCTGACCCGCGTCGGCACCGACCTGACCGTGTCGGCCGGGTTCACGTACACCGCGTTCGTGAACAGCTTCGGGTTCCAGTTCCTGGTGGTGCCGAACCTGGCGGCGGCGCTCGGCGGGCAGTACGGCGCGCCGATGGGCGGTCAGTCGCTCAGCAACCGCCGCTGACCGACTTCAAGGTTCCAGGTTCGGAGAACGGCCATGCCCGCGGGACACTGGGACGCGACCGGCGAGC
>JAYUBA010001443.1:0-3001 GCA_043741075.1 Frigoriglobus sp. | reverse complement strand
TCTCTGAGTGCTCACCACACCGTGCAAAGAATCTCGCCACCGACCTTGTCTTTCTTGGCCTGGCGGTCAGACATCACCCCGCGGCTCGTGCTGAGGATCGCGATGCCCAGCCCGTCGAGGACGCGGCGCACTTCCTTGTAGCCCTGGTACACCCGGCGGCCCGGCTTCGAGTACCGCTCGATGTGGCGGATGACCCGTTCGCCGTCCGGGCCGTACTTCAGGAACACCTGGAGGACGGCGTGCGGCTCGCCGAGCGTCTCCAACTCCTTGAAGTCTTTGGACTTACCGCCGCCCTCGGTCTTCGTCTCGGTGTACAGGCCGGTACGGTAGCCGAGGATGAAGCCCTCTTCGAGCAGCACCTTGGCGACGGCGACCTTGAGGTTGGTGGCCGGCATCTCGACGAGCGGGCGCTCGATGTTGTTCGCGTTGCGGATGCGCGTCAGCATGTCCGCGACCGGGTCGGTCATCATGGCAGTGGCCCTCCCCTTTCGTGGTTACCAGGACGCCTTGCGGACGCCGGGGATCAGCCCGTCGCTCGCGAGCTTGCGGAAGCAAATGCGGCAACAGCCGAACTTGCGGTACACGGCGCGGGCGCGACCGCACAGTTGGCACCGGCGGCAGATTTTCACGAGGTCGCGCGGGCGAAGAACTTTCTTCGCGTCCTGCTGTTCGGCCGGCTTCTTCAGCTCGGCCTTGTGCGCCGCGACGGCCACGAGTTGGCGCCGGTACGTGGCTTCTTTCGCGTTGGTTGACATCGCGTCGGGTTCTCGGTGCGGCGTTCCGACTCGGACCCGAAGTTACGCGCTTCGGGGGAGCCGGCCGTTCCACGGTTCAGTGAGCAGTGGACAGTGGGCAGCAAGCAAAGAGCGGGTTTCTGTCTGCCCACTCTCCACTGCACACTGCCCATTCATTTGGTTTCTTCGCGGAACGGCATCCCGAAGGCGCGGAGCAGTTCGCGGGCCTCGTCGTCGTTCTTCGTCGAGGTGACGAAGGTGATGTCCATGCCCTGCGTGAACGTCACCTTGTCGGGGTCGATTTCGGGGAACACGAGCTGTTCCGTCAGCCCCATGCTGTAGTTGCCGTTGCCGTCGAAGCTCTTCGGGTTGATCCCGCGGAAGTCGCGGATGCGGGGCAGCGCGAGGTTGATGAGCCGGTCGAGGAACTCGTACATCCGCTTGCCGCGGAGGGTCACCCGGCAGCCGATCTCGTTGTTCTCACGGAGGCGGAAGCCGCTCACCGCGACGCGGGCCTTCGTGACCTGCGCGCGCTGGCCGGCGATGAGGCTCATGTGGTCGGCGGCGATCTTCATCCGCTCCTTGTCCTGCAGCGCCTTGCCCACGCCCATGTTGAGGACGATCTTCGAGAGCTTCGGGACGCTCAGCCGGTTCTTCCGGCCGAACTTCTTGCCGAGCGTCTCGACGATCTCCTTGTTGTAGCGGGTCAGGAGTCGGGGCGGCGTACTCGTCGTTGCAACAGCCATCGTGGAGTCCTCGTTGACCTATGGCGGGCCCATCACAACGGGTCCGGTACGGGTCGGGTGTAGGACAGGCTTTCAGCCTGTCATTAATCCGACAGGCTGAAAGCCTGTCCTACTTTTTGGCGTACTTCGGGTCCGGCTTGCTGAGGACGCGGATGCGGCTGCCGCTCTTCTTCGCGTACAGTTCCTTGCTGCCGTCGGCCGCGTACCGGACGCCGACGCGGGTGGGCGCGTTCTTCACCGGGTCGATGAACATGACGTTCGAGGCGTCCACCGGCATCTCCTTGGAGAGCCGCCCGCCCTGCGGGTTGCGGCGCGACGGCTTCAGGTGCCGGTACACGCGGTTGACGCCCTCGATCACGACCTTGTTCTTCACACGCAGGACGCGGAGCACCTTCCCGCGGGTGCCCTTGTCGTCCCCGGCGATCACCTCGACCACGTCGTCTTTGCGGAGGAACATTGCAGTTCTCAGTGGGCGGTGTTCAGTGGGCAGCCAGATACAGGCACGGACGAGAGTGATACTACCCACTGCTCACTGTCCACTGCCCACTCCGGTCAAACTACCTCGGCCGCGAGGCTGAGGATCTTATTGAACTTGGCCCGGAGTTCGCGGGGCACCGCGCCGAAGATGCGGGTGCCGCGCGGGTTGTTGTCGTTGTCCAGGAGCACCAGCGCGTTGCGGTCGAACCGGACGTAGCTCCCGTCCTCGCGGCGGGTGGCGACGCGGGTGCGGACCACGACGCCCTTGACCACGTCGCCCTGCTTCACGTCGCCGCCGGGCAGCGCCTTCTTCACGCTGGCCCGGATGATGTCGCCCAGGTACGCCACGCGGCGCTTGCTGCCGCCGAGCACCTGGATGCACATCACCTCTTTGGCCCCGGTGTTGTCGGCCACGTCGAGGTAGGTATACATCTGAATCATGACGGCCTCGTAGTGGTCAGTAGCCAGTGTGCTGTGGGCAGTTGAACGCCGGAGGACAGACGATTCCAATTGTCCCCTCTGTCCACCGGCCACTATCCACTGTCCACTTATTTCTTGTCTTCGGCCTTCGGTGCCGCCGGCGCGGTGGCCGCCGCAGCGGCGTCGCTCCCGGCGACGGCACCTTCGAGGTTCGACAGCGTGCGACTCGGTGCCCGCTTGACGATCTTCACCAGGCCCCACCGCTTGGTCTTCGACAGCGGGCGGCTCTCGATGATCTCGACGGTGTCGCCGAGGTGCGACTCGTTCTTCTCGTCGTGGACGTAGCACACGGTCCGGCGCTTGACGAACTTGCCGTACTTCGGGTGGCGGACCAACCGCTCGACCTCGACGCGGCGGGTCTTCGTCATCTTGTCGCGGGTGACGATCCCCTCGAGGACGCGGCGCCCGGTCGTCTTCGTCTCGCCGGCCGTGGCCGGGGTGCTGGTGTCCGCCATTACTTACCACTCCCCTTTGCCGATCCGGTCTTCTTGGCGTCGGCCTTCTTCGGGTCCGGCTTCGTCGCGTCCGTTTTGGCCTCGGTCTTCGCCGCGGGGACCGGGGCCG
>JAYUBA010001442.1:0-3002 GCA_043741075.1 Frigoriglobus sp. | reverse complement strand
GACGACGCCGGGGTGTACCAACTCACCGACGACATCGCCATCGTCCAGACGGTCGATTTCTTCCCGCCGATCTTCGACGACCCCTACGTCTACGGGCAAGTCGCCGCGGCCAACGCGATTAGCGACGTGTACGCGATGGGCGGGACGCCGCTGACGGCGATGAACATCGTCACGTACCCGGACGACCTGATCGGCCCGGAGTGGCTCGGCAAGATCATGGCCGGCGGGGCGGAGCGCTGCACCGCTGCTGGGGTCGTGATCCTCGGCGGCCACACCGTGCGCGACGCCGAGATCAAGTTCGGCCTCGCCGTGACGGGGACGGTCCACCCGAAGAAGGTCGTCACCAACGCCGGGGCCAAACCGGGGGACGTGCTGATCCTGACGAAGCCGCTGGGCACCGGGTTCGTGACGACCGCCGCGAAGAAGGCGACCTGCCCGCCCGCCCTGTACCGCGCGGCGTGCGAGAGCATGATGGCCCTGAACCGCGCGGCCTGCGAGGCGATGCTCGAAGTCGGCGTCAACGCGGCCACCGACGTGACCGGGTTCGGCCTGGCCGGGCACGGCTACGAGGTCGCCGCCGGCAGCAACGTGACGATCGCCTTCGACCTGGCGAGCCTGCCCGTCTTCCCCGGCCTGACCGACCTCGACCTGGTCAAGTTCCGCACCCGCGCGAGCACGACCAACCGCCAGTACACCGAGGCCGAAACGTACTACACGCCCGGCATCGACGCGGCCCTGTTGGAGTACGCCTACGACGCCCAGACCTCCGGCGGCCTGCTCATCAGCGTCCCCGCGGCCAAGGCCGACCGGCTCGTCGCACTCCTCCTGGCCAAGGGGACGACGGTCGCAGTCATAGTCGGCGACGTGCGCGACCGCGGCCCGACGGCGCTGGTGATGCGGTAACCGGTCCGGGTTTGACCCGACCGGGGCGGATGAACTCTTGGCCCACTCCCGGCAAGCCGCGGCGGGGCCGGGGTCGGTGAGGAGCCTACGATGCGGTTGAAGTTCCTGTGGCTGTTACTCGCGGTCCCGGTCGCCGTCCCATTTCTCGCGTGCGCGGGCTGCTTCGACGACCCGGCCGTCCGGGCGGTCCGTCGGGCGGGCGGGAGCTGCTTCACAGGAAACGACCTGCTCGACTACGCATACCCGGAATGGCTCATGGAGGTTTTGCCTGACGCCGTGGCCGAGGTGGACCTGCGGGCACGCGGTGGGCACCGGAATGTCACCGACGCCGACCTCGCCCTGCTCGCCCCGTTCCCCGAGGTCCGGCGAATCGTCCTTGCCGACACCGACGTGACCGACGCCGGGCTGAAGCGCCTCGCCCGGTTCGAGAACCTGAGGGAACTCGAACTCCAGGGCACCCGCGTCACCGACGCGGGGTTGGGCGAGTTGGCCCCCCTGAACCGTCTCTGGGAACTGGGCCTGTGGGGGACCGGAGTCACGGACGCCGGGCTAAAGGCCCTCCCCGCGTTCCCCGAACTCCGGACGCTGAACATCGGCAACACGCGGGTGACCGATGCCGGGCTGGGGGCGTTGACGAAGTTCCGGGGGCTGCGCGAACTCGACCTGTTCGGGGCCGACCAGTTGACCGGCGAAGGATTCAAGAGCCTGGCGGGGACGGGGTCGCTCCGCGTGCTCAAGTTGGACAGCAAGAATCTGACCGCGGCCGGTCTGAGGGGGGTGGCGGCGTTGAAGGGGCTGGAAGTCCTGCGCCTGGACGGGTCGTCGGTCACCGACGAGGGCCTCGCCGGGCTGGCCGGGTTGATAAATCTCCGCGAGTTATGGGTGTCGAGTAACGGGGTGACGGACGCGAGCATCGAACCGCTAGCGAAGATGCGGCAGTTGAGAAGGCTCGAACTCAACCGCTGCGGGCTGACGACGGCCGGGAGGGTGAGGCTGGCGGAGGCGCTGCCCCACTGCGTCTTCACGGCGGTCGAGTAGACTCGACCGATAAGTGACACTTGAAGTTTGCAACCCTGGAGCCGCCCGACTGGCTTCACAGCGGCCAGTTACAGGAAAATCAAAGGCGGCAAGCATCCGTAACGATTCCCGGGAGACGCCACAGTCAACCTGGGCCGGGTGCTCAATCCCGGAAGCGGACGCCGGTCATCGCCAGGGCGGCGTGCAGGCGGCGGAGGTAGTCGGCGCGGGGGATTTGGACGGCCCCCATTGACGTGGTGTGGTCGGTCACCATTTGCGTGTCGAACAGCGTGTAGCCGCGCGCCCGCAGGTGGTCGCCCAGGGCGACGAGGGCGACCTTCGACGCGTCCCGGGCGTGGTGGAACATGCTCTCCCCGGCGAACAGGCCGCCCTGGGCGACGCCGTAGATGCCGCCGGCGAGGTGCCAGTCGCCGGGGGCGGCCTCGGACCAGACTTCGAGGCTGTGCGCGTGGCCCAAGCGGTGCAGTTCGGCGTACCCCGCGACCATGCTTTCCGTCACCCACGTCCCGTCCGGCCGCGTCGTCCCGCACGCCCGCATCACCGCTTCAAATTGTTCGTCCACCGTCGTGCGGAAGCGGCCGGACCGGATGGTGCGGGCCAGCGACTTCGAGCAGTGGATGCCGTCCAGCTCGAAAATCGCGCGGGGGTCGGGCGACCACCACAAGAGCGGGTCGCCCTCGCTGAACCAGGGGAAGACGCCGTCGCGGTAGGCGGCGAGCAGGGTGCGCGGCAAGAGGTCGCCGCCCACGCCGATGAGGCCGAGCTTGTCGCCGCGGGCGGGGTCGCGCCACGGCTTCTCGAACGGGTCGTCGTCGGGCACGGGCATCGCGGTACGGGCCTCGCCTGCGGCCTAGGGGGCCGTGCGGTTCCGGCCCCGGCCGTTAGTCATAGTCGAAGATTCGGGCGGGGGCGTCAGAATTGTGCCGTTACCACCCGTCGGGCGTAGTCCCCGGGGGGCGAAATTCCTAAGATACGGGGGACGAATCCGGGCCTGCGTCCCCGCCGAAATCCCTTGCCTCACCGGCAGTAACGGCGGACCGCGCGACCCCGACCGAGGACCC
>JAYUBA010001441.1:0-3003 GCA_043741075.1 Frigoriglobus sp. | reverse complement strand
GCTGCCCACCCACGTCCGACTGCCGCAACTCATGAAAACCAATTGCTTTGTGATCTTCGGCAGGGTGCTGTCGGTGGCGGCAACGAATAATCCGGGCTAGGAGATCGACTGTTTTGAGCAGCGGGGTCGAGTCGCCGGAGTTCGATCCGGGCGTTGGCGGTCGTGAAGCGCCCGTTGGCCCCGATGCCCCGATCGTTCCGCCCCTCGGACCGCGGCTCCCGTTCCTTCCGCAGCTCCTCGGTCGGTTCGATCCGCCGGTCCAGGCACTGGCGGGCGAGCGCGCTCAGCTCGACCTCCGCCACGTTCAGCCGGCTCCCGTGCCCGGGCGCGTGGTGGGCCTCGAACCGCGCGGCGCGCCGGCGCGCCGGCTCGGGCTCGAACGCGTCGTACCGGCCGGCCCCGTTCGTGGGCGCTCGGGTCGTCCATCACCAGCACGACCGTCTCGGCCTCCGCGTACGCGTCCTCGGCCCGCCACCGCAGCACCTCGGCGGAATCCGTCGCGGTCCGTCGCCCGGTGACCGTCGCGTGGCGCCACCCCGCTAATGGCTCGGGGATCACGAACGGGTTCGCGGCCCCGTGGCGCACGGACTCGTACTCGAACCGCCAGCCACGGCTCGAGTTCGTTTTTTGGAGCGTTTGCCGGACCGCCTCCGGGCAGATCGAATGGACCACCTTCAACTCGACCCGCTCGTCCGCCAGCCTCTCCGGGGTCCAGGCCACCCGCCCGCGTGGGGACTTCGAGCCGGCCCGGGCGATCGGGCGGGCCTCGCCGGCCCCGTCGCGCGCGCGCGCCCGGCGGGGCTCGTCCGGCTCCTTGCGGCCCAGGGCCGGTTCCAACCCCGGCCCGACGAACCGCTGCCCCGGACCCGCTCGACGGTGGCGGCGCTCGCATCCCGCGCCCCGGCGATGTGCTCGTCGATCCAACCGGGGCCGCCCTCGGCCGGGTCCGCCTGCAACGGGATGCGGGCGTGGGTCGACTCCTGAGCGGCGGCCTTGCCGGCGGCGATCCGCCCGGCCCGTTGCTCGCGCTCTTCGCGGGTCGAGGTGACGCGGTACTTCTTCATGGCGGACGCCTTCGGGTCCGCACATCAGAACCGCGCCGAGAGCACCCCACAACACAAAACGGTTGAAGTACTAGTGCAAGATCAGGGCACATGGTTGTCGAACCGCCCGGCCCAACGCGACATCGGCGAACGCGGGCGTCGTTCAGCGCTTGTTGTCCTGGCTGTTGAGTGCCCAGTCGTAAGGGAGCCACTCGATCTTGGGGGTTCTCCCGGCGTCCCGTGCTCGTTTCAGATCGGGTGAGTACCGCCCGGCGAACTTCGGAACCGACCCGGCCACCTGTCGAAAGTCGCCGCCGTACCAGAGGTACAACCGGGTGAGATGTACCACGCCGGCATCCGGCTCGAACCGGAACCAGCGGTCGTGGCCGTGGACGTAGCGGGTCTGGTCTTCGAGTTGCTCGTCGGTCCGCGCTCCCTGGTACGCCTCGTTCCGCAGCTTCGGGCACCCGACCGCGGCGCAGACCAGCGCGAAGTGGACCCGCGGCTCCCGGAACTTCGGTCGGATCTGCTCGTGTTCGATCTGGTTCAAGCTCCAGTGGTGCGGGCCGATCTGCCACCGCACGTCGTCCCACCGCTTCGGGGCGGGATGTCCTGGATGGAGCCGATGGGGTAGTAGTCCAGGATCAACCGCAGGGTGCAGGCGTTGTAGGCGTCGATCAGCAGGGCGAGTTTCTGGTTCCGACCCAGCTCGTCGAACGGGGCGCCGGCGAGCGTCCGGATGTACGCATCGAGCTTCGCGCCGTCCCGCTTCAGTCCCTCGTAATCCACCCGGCCGTCCGGATCGACGTGCGCCTTCAGGAGTCCGTCCAGCGCGGAGTGATCGAAGGTCGGGCCGTCGGGCTTCTCGGCGTAGGCTTCCCGCAACACGACCTCCGGCGGGCCGAGCGAACCGAGCGCGGGGTTGAGGTGGACGGCGACCGCGGCACTCACCGCGGCGACCGCGAACGCCACGAGGACGGTAGTGCCCCAAGGCCAGCCCTCCGGCCGGGGTTCTTCGCCGGGGGTTGGTGCCGCGGCCGTATCGTTCGGCTTCTCGATGTCGCCGTGCTGCTTCAGTGCCCGGCGCGCCAGTCGGGTGACGTACACGGTCACGAAGACGGTCGCGAGCAGGCCGACGGCCATCATGGCCCACTCAGCGGGAGTGCGCGAGCGATCGGCCCCGGCCGACGCTTCCAGCCCGGCGCGGCCGACGTGCCCCAGGTACACGTAGAGGAAGGTGCCCGGTAGCATCGCGACCCAGCTCGTGAGTACGCACGGCCAAAAGCGGATCCCGGTCAGCCCGTAGAGGTAGTTCTGGAGGTTGAACGGCACGGCCGGCGACAGGCGCAACATGGCGACGATTTTCCACCCGCCCGCGCCGACGGCCCGATCGATCGCGGCGAACTTCGGGTACCGCTCGACCCATTTCGCGACCCGGTCGCGGGCCAGGTAACGGGCGACGAGAAAAGCCAGCGCCGCGCCGGTGGTCGAGCCCGCGGAAGCGACCGCGGTGCCGCCCGCCAGCCCGAAGAGGGCGCCGGCCGCCAGCGTGAGCGGAGAGGCCGGGAACACGAACACCACCGCGATCACGTACAGAACAACGAACACCACCGGGCCCCAGACGCCGAGTGCGGCGATCCACTCTTCCAACGCCTGCATGAACGGGCCGAGGGGCAACCGCCGCAAGACCAGCAGCACGCTTAGCGCGACGAGCGTAACGGACACCCACTTGACGAGGGTGGCGTAACGATTGACGGCCGCGGTGAGTCCGCGGGGTCCCGGTGCCGATTCGCCCATGTCACGTCCCGTCGGATGATGTCCCGAGTTCGATCCCACGAAAAAAACTTCTGCCGCCCATTCACGAAACCACTGCCGAAGATCGGTCGCGAACGCACCGGTGTCCGGTCCGACGAGTTCGGCCGCCTTGCCGATCGCTTCACCCACGGTGTCCCCAGCGAGG
>JAYUBA010001440.1:0-9775 GCA_043741075.1 Frigoriglobus sp. | reverse complement strand
GTTTGCGAAACACAGTTGTTTGCGAACCACAGGGGGCTTACGCCCCCCGCTCGGAACATTGTCCAAATCTTGCCGCCCGACCGGCGAACACCATTTCTGAAACCCTACACTGCGCCCGCAGGTACATCCGATCAGAGGGCCGCTCGTGTCCGCCGACGCCGCGCTGGTGAAACGGTGTCTGACCGGCGACCCGGCCGCCGCCCGCGAGCTGGTCGAGCGCTTCCAGTCGGACGTGCTCGGCGTCTGCCGCCGGCTGCTGACCCACCTGCACGACGCCGAAGACGTGGCACAGGAGGTGTTCCTCCGCGTGTTCCGCAGCCTGAACCGGTGGGACGCCGCCCGCCCGCTGCGGCCGTGGATTTTGGGCATCGCGGTGAACCGGTGCCGCACCGCGCTCGGCAAGCGCGCGAAGGCCCCGGCCCTGGCCGACTACTTAGACGAAGCGCCCGACCGCAAGCCGGCCGACGACTCCGCCGAGATGGTCCGCGAGATCCGCGCCGCGGTCGATGCTCTCCGCGACGACTACCGCGAGGTGTTCGTCTTGTTTCACGAGCAGGGGCGGGCATACGAGGAGATCGCGGACGCGGTCGGCCGGCCGGTCGGCACCGTGAAGACGTGGCTGCACCGCGCCCGCCTGGAAGTCCTCGACCGCCTCCGGAGCCGCGGGCTGGTGCCCGACGACGCCCAACCCGACACCCTCCGTCCGGGGTGAGGAATGATGAAGGTCTACGAAACTCCCGACGACGAACCCGTTCCGCCGGAGTGCCGGACGACGGTCGCCCGCATCCAGAGCGCGCTCGACGGCGACGCCGACGCGCTCGCCACGGATGCGGATGCGCACGCGACCGCGTGTGCGGCGTGTCGCGAGCGCGTCCGCGCCGCCCGCGTGCTGCTCGCCGCGCTAGCGACGCCCGCCGAACCGGTGGCGGTGCCGACCGGCTTCGCGGACCGCGTCGTCAAAGCGATGTGGGAAGACCGGCACGTTCGCACTCGTCGAGGCGTTTACAAAGCCGTCGCCTATCTCGCTCTTGCGGCAGCGGTTCTGATCGGAGTGTTTTACTTCGCCTCCCCGCCGCGCCCCCCTCATCGTGGCGACGACCATCTCCTCCCCGCGCCGCGGGAAACGGCCAAGCCGACGGAAGTCGCGCCCGCGCCGCGGGAGAAACTGACGCCCGCGCCGGAGCCGCGCCCGATCCGCTTCGGCGAGGCGGTCGCGAACACGGGTCAGGCGATCCGCGACACGCCCCGGCCGTTCGCGGAGTCGGTGGCCGTCGCGCCGAAGGTGTTCGACGTGCTGACTGGCCCGTTCCGGCTGCCCGCGCCGCCGGCCGACCCGATGGCGAACGCGCTCGAACCGGCCCGCAAGTCGCTGGCGGAACTGCCGGTCGCGGCCCGCGCCGGGCTGGAACCGGTCACCGGCACCGCGGAGAAGGCGTTCGCCCGCTTCCTCCGCGACGTGGGGTCAGTCACGCCGAACTCGTAGGTCAAAGACCCACCCCCGGCCCCTCCCTGCAAGGGAGGGGAGGAAGACAGCGACCCCTCTTCCTCCTCTCCCTGCAGGGAGGGGCCGGGGGTGGGTCGAACCGATTCCGCGCATCACGCGATTCCACATGAATACTCGCCTCCTCGCACTCGTATTCATCTTCGCGTTCGCCCTTCCCGCGACCGCCGCGCCGCCGTCCCCGCGCGACGCGGCCCTGCGCGTCGCGCCCACCGACTTCGCGCTCGTCGTCGTCGTGCAGAACCTGCGCGACAGCGTCACGACCATCGCCGACTCGCCGTTCGCCGCGTGGTTCCCGACATCCGCGCTCGGCAAGCAACTCCTCGGCGGGGCCGACTTCAAAAAGATCACCGACTCCGCGACACCGGTCTTCGGCGCGCTCGGCGTCACCCCGTCGGACGTGCTGCACGACATCGCGGGCGACGCGGTGGTGTTCGCGTACACCCCCGCGCCCGCCGCCGACCCGAAGGGCGAGCGGTCCGTCATCCTCCTGCACCCGCGCAAGGTGGATACGCTCATTCGTGTCATCGACCGCATGAACGAGGCCCAAACCAAGTCGAAGGAACTGAAGGCGGTCGTGACGCACCGGTACGCGGGCGCGTCGTACTCCGAACGGCAGAAGACCGACGGCGCGTCCGACTTCTACTGCTTCCGCGGTAACGTGTTCGCGTTCTCCTCGTCGGAAGCCGAAATCAAGGCCCTCATCGACCGCGACGCGACCGGCGCGAAGGACAAGCCGCCGGAGTTGGTCGCGCGCATGACGAGGCTGGGCGTGGCCGACGCCGCGGTGGTGGTGCTGGTGAACCCGCGGCCCCTCGACGCCGAACTCGCGGCGAAGGTGAAGACCGCGAAGCCCGACGAGAAGGCGTTCCTGGCGAAGTTCGCGGAGGTGTGGGCGGCGACCGACGCCGCGGCGCTGTACCTCGCCGTGGGCGCGGATGCCGAACTCGGCGTGTCGCTCCAGTTCGACCCGGCGAAGGTGCCCGCGGGCGCGAAGGGCTGGCTGACCGGCGACCGCACGCCGTCGGCGCTGTGGGCCGCGGTGCCGACCGACGCGCTGTTCGCGGTCGCGGGCCGGGTGAAGGCGACCGACATCCTCGACTTCCTCACTTCAATCGCCCCCGCGGACGACAAGAAGGGCGTGCGGGAAACGATCGAGCAAACGCTCGGCCCGATCGTGGGCAAGGACAAACTGCCCCTGGTGCTGGACGCGCTCGGCCCGGATTGGGCGCTGTGGGTCGCGCCGCCGGCGAAGGGCACCACGGTGCCGGTACTGGTGGCCGCACTCAAGGTGCAGACCGACGGAGCGAAGGGCGCGGAGGCATCCAAGGCTCTGGTTCAGGCGCTCGAATATGGCTTCCAAACGGGGCGGATCGCGTACAACGCGACGCACAAGGACCAGCTCGAACTGCGCGAGGAGAAGGACGGCGACGCGGTCATCAAGTCACTGACGGGCGACGCGTTCCCGGCGGGCGTGCGGCCGTGCTTCGCGCTGAAGGGCGGCTACCTGGTGGTGTCCACGTCGCCGGACGCGATCAAGGCGTTCAAGGTGCCGACGGGCACCCCGAAGCCGGGCGGCGAGGTGCCGCTGGCGCGCTTCAGCGCGACCGCCGCCCGCGACTACCTGACAACGCACGGCCCGGCGCTCGCGAAGCTGCTCTCCGCGGCGGGCGCGGGTGAGGCGAAGGAACTGGCGCAGCAACTCGCCGCGCTGGCGCTGGTGCTGGAACCGGTGGAGAAGGTGGAGTTGCTCGCCCGCGGCGACGCCACCGGGCTGAAGGTGATGCTAAGGGTGAAGACAGTGAAGCCGCTGAAGAAGTAGGGCGAACCGGTCCAATTCTTGACGACTTGTACTCGCGAAGACCCCTCACCCGGCTCGAAGACTCGCCGACCTCTCCCCGCAAAGCCGGGGCGAGGTAAAGGCACCGCAACTTCGCGTAGCCCTACGGCGCATGTCGCTTCACGATGGGCGCTGTGTCCACCTCGCCCCGTCTTACGGGGAGAGGTCGGCGAGTCTTCAAGCCGGGTGAGGGGTCTTCGCTCCGCCGGCCAACCACTTCGGATTTCGACCGGACCACCTTACACCTCCGCACTCAGTTCGCCCACTACGAACGTCACGTCGTCGCTGAGCGGGTGGCCGCCGCGGAAGGCGCGCTGATCGGCGAGCAAGCTTTCCGCCAGCGGCCCGGCGGGCAGCGCCCCGTGCGCCGCGAACGACGCTTCGAGTCGCTCGGTGCCGTACCCCTCGCCCATCCCGTTCCGCGCCTCCACCAGACCGTCCGTGTAGAAGCACAGCCGGTCGCCCGGTTCGAGCTGCACCGAGCGCTCGCGGTACTGCTCCTCCGGGACGATGCCGAGCATGAAGCCCTGTGCCGCGAGCGGTTGCACCGCGCCGGTGCGCGCGACGCGGCGCAGCGGGTACGGGTGGCCCGCGTTCGCGAACGTGAGCACCCGCGTGCGCCGGTTCAGCACGCCGTAGAACGCCGTCACGAACCGTTCGTCCGCCAGCCCTTGCAGCCGCGTGTTCATCTCGGTCAGCACCGCGCCGGGCGACGTGGTCGAGCCGGACGCCTCCGTGAACGCGGTGCGCGACATGATCGCGACCATCGCGGCGGCGATGCTGTGCCCGCTCGCGTCGGCGATCAGGAAGCCCAGGTGGTCCGGGTCCGGGCGGGCCACGTCGTAGTAGTCGCCGCCGAGGTGGTCGAGCGGGGCGTAGTGAACGCCCCACCGCAGTTCGGGCCACTCGGGCGGCGCGTGCGGCAACAGCAACCGCGTCTGGAGGCGCCCGGCGGCGCGGAGGTTGTACAGCAACTCGGAGTCCCGCGCCACCACCTCGTCCATCGCCCGCTTCACCTCGCGAGTGCGCTCCTCCACCAGCCCGTTCAGGTACTCCGCGCGGTAGCCCATCAACATGCGGGTGCTGACGACCCCGATCACCCGCCGCGCGTCCACCACGGGCATGTGCCGGACCCGGTGGCGCGTCATGAGGGCGACCGCCTCCTCCCAGCTCAGGTCGGGCGCGATCGAGTACGGGTCGGGCGTCATCCATTCGGAGACCGGCCGGTCGCGCCAGCCGGGGTCCGCATCGACGACGCGGAGCAGGAGGTCGCGCTCGGTGAAGATGCCCCGCAGTTCCGCCGCGTCGTCCACGACGATCACGGCCCCGATCCGCCGCCGGTTCATCTGCTCCATTACGTCGCGCAGCCGGCACACCGGTTGCACCACGACGGGTTCCGGTTGCATCACCTGTCGGACGGTCAGCGGGGGTCGTCGCATTATTCCGGGTCGCCTGTGGGACTACGGTGGGCGTACCCGCCGTCCGGGTGATAAGAAGTTAAGGGGTGGTGCGAGACGCGTGGGTCCGCCGGAGTTTCGGTTCCGTAATCTCGAGTGACGGTCCTTGACCTGTAGCACCGATACGAGACAAGATATGGGCGACACCACTCCACGGAACACTCCCATGCCAATCTGGGTGCGGCAGGCGGCGGCGATTCCCATCCGGGACGACCGCGTGTGTCTGGTCACCTCCAGCAGCGGCCGGCGGTGGGTGGTGCCGAAGGGGCAGATCGACCCCGGTCACACGGCGGGCGAGGCGGCACTCGTCGAAGCGTGGGAGGAGGCCGGGTTGGTCGGCGCGCTCGACGCCGAACCGCTGGGCAGCTACGCCTACGAAAAGCTCGGCCGCGACCTGCACGTGCTCGTGTTCCGCATGAGCGTGACCGAGGTCCGCGACGAGTGGCCGGAGCGACCGATTCGGACGCGTGCGTGGGTGACGCTCGACGAGGCGCTCGACCGCATCGACGAACCGGGCCTGCGGAACCTGCTGCGGATCGCCTTTCATCTCAATCACCCCGACCGGCTCACCCTCGCGACCGCGTGACCAAATCACCCCGTCGCTGACGCTCCGGGTTCGCCAATTCTTCGGGCGAACCCGGAGCGTCAGCGACGGGGTGAAAGATTCAGCCCCGGATCAGCGGCAGGATCACGCGGTCCACGTCGGCTTCGGTCGCCACCGGCGGCACGCCGCCGTGCAACTCCCACGACTCGACGAGTTCCGCGGACGCGCCCGGTTGTAGGGTGACCAGTTCGCCGACCGTTTCCATCTCCAGCATGTCCTCGTTCGAGAACGTCTGATAGCGGGTGCCGCGGTCCGGGTATGCCGCGCCCGCGCGGTAATCGAACCGCTTCACGAACAGCACCCCGGAGTTCAGGTACGCGACCCACCCCTCGCGGTGCGCGAGGCCGATCTTCGTCGGCCCCTTGTTCACGTCCTGGCGGAGCAGAGCGTACTTCGCGCCGAACGTCCAGCGGGTGTCGGCGAAGTCGAAGTACGGCCACAGGACGAGTTCCTGGTTCGGGCCGTAGTCGGCCGGCGACTTCGCGTTCTTCGGGTGGCCGGGGTGGTTCTTCTTGGGCGGCAGCGGAATGATCTCGACCCCGCCCGGTGCCATCACGGTCGGCCCCCACGGCGCGAGTTCGGTCGGCGTGCTGCCGATGTTTGTCACCCGGAGCGTCACTTCCACGCGCGTGCCGCGTTCGGCCAGCCGAAGTTCCATCACCTTCTGCACGCCGTATTCGGTCTCCGGCGGCGGGGTGAAGCGCGCGCCGCGATCGCCGAGTGCTTCCCACTTCACCGGCCGGTTGTCGGGGAAGTAGGTGCGGGTGAGGTCTTCCGGCGCGAGCCAGAAGCGGTGGCCGCCGCGGAGCTGCCACTCCGGCTCGCCGGTGCCGCCCATCATCGCGTCGTAGTTCTTCATCACGTTGACGCCGTCCGCCAGCCGGTAGCTGATGACGCGCGGCCCGACATCGAGGGTGACGACCAGTTCGGCGTCCCCGTTGGTCAGGCGCAGGTTGTTCTTCCACCCGCGGTACTCGATCACGTCCACGGTTCGCCTCGGAGTTCGGAGAGGGAAAACGAAGAGGGGCCGGCATGATATCATGCCGGCCCCTCGCTGTGTACCGAGCCGATGTTTACTTCGTGCCGAGCACGCGCGCCCCGAGGCGCCACGAGCCGAGCGTGCCCAGGGCGATGAAGCCGAGCAGCAGACCGGCGGGAGCGGGCACCGGGTTCGTCCCCGGACCTTGAGGGCCGCCCACCGGCGGGGTGGTCGTCGTCGTGGGCGGGGTCGTGCTGGGCGGTGTCGAGCCGATGGGCGTCGTGGCCGGGGGGGTCGTCGTCGTGATGGGCGTGGTCGTCGGGAACGTCTGGCCGGAACCGTTATTGTTGCCGGTGCCGGCCAGTAGCCCGCCGCCGCCGCCGCCGAAGCCGCCACCCAGGCCGCCACCCGGAGCGCCGAAGCCGCCGCCACCGAACCCGCCGCCCGATGTCAGGGCACGAGCGAAGTTGCCCGCGCCCGGCGCGCCGCCGCCGTTCACATACTGGAGCGCGAACTGCGATTGCGCGACCACCTTGTCCGCGTTCTCGATGCCCTGTAGGCGGATCAACTCGCGACCCTTCAGGTCGGGGTTCTCGTAGTAAAGCGCGTCGTTCCCGGTGAGGGAGTCGAGGTACTGCTGTGCCTTCAGAACGTAAGCGGGGGCGTCGGCCCGCGCGTAGTTCGCCTGGAAGTCACCGGCGAACAGGTCGAACTTCGCTTGGTCCTCGGCTGGTTCGGTTTCCTGAATCACTTCCCACAGCGCGATCTGGAGCGCGACCGCCTCGTCGGTGTTCACCGACTTCCCGATCGGGTCGCGGTAGTACCGGCCGAACAGTTCCTTGATTGCCACCGCCCGGCGATTGGCGATGGTCGCCGAGTTCTCACGACCGGCGAGACCGTAATTTTCCGGCGCGAAGATGCTGTTCATCCGGAAGCGGTACGTCTTGTCCGCGGTGATCGGGACGAGCACCTCGGCGCAGTAGCCGGTGAAGTTGCGGTCCAGGCCGTTGGTGCCGAACTCGGTCTGCGGCACCTCCCAGCGGAACACGCCGGCGCTGCACACCGCCTCTTTGCCCTTCCACTTGTACTTGAACTGCTCCTTCGGCTCGAGCTTCGTGTAGAAGACTTCGAGGGCCGGTTCCTGCCCGACGGCACGGGACTGGAGCGCGAACACGAGTGGGAAGGCCGCAATGAGGGCCACCAGTCGGGTGCGGGCAGAGGTGCTAGGCATGACGAACGATCTCCAGCGGGGGCGCCAGGACCGAGGAAAGCGGAGCCGGGTGACGGAACCCGACTCCAATACCAGACATTACCCAGGCGACGGGTCCGTTGAAAGACCGATCTTGCCGGAAAGTCCACGCCCGGTGCGGTTTTGCGCGGTGGCGCGAACTGTAGCGATTATTTCGGCTGTACGTGAGCCGAAGTTCACTCCCGGCAACGCGTTCCCAGGATTTACACCCGTTCCCGGCCGCATCTTGCACGCCGATTGGTCGTTCGCCCTGCTATAATCGCCTCAGTCGCACTGTTGTATTCTGGATCGCACGCATGTCCACGGTTGAACGGCGCAATTCCACCCGCATTTCGCTGCCACTTTGGCAGGAGCGGTACGCCGCGCCCTTCGCTCCGACCACCGCGGCCGAGATGGCCGAACGCGGGTGGGATGCCGTGGACGTGGTGTTCGTCACCGGTGATGCCTACGTCGATCACCCCAGCTTCGCGATGGCGATCCTGCACCGCGTGCTGGAACAAGCCGGGTTCCGCGTGGCGATCCTGAGCCAACCGGAGTGGAAGACGTGCGAGCCGTGGCGGCAGTTCGGTCGCCCGCGACTCTTCTTCGCGGTCAGCGCGGGGAACATGGACTCGCTCATCAACCACTACACCGCGAACAAGAAGGTGCGGAACGACGACGCCTATTCCCCCGGCGGGCGGATCGGCCTGCGCCCCGACCGGGCGACGCTCGCGTATTGCCAGCGGGCGCGCGAGGCGTTCCCCGGCGTGCCGGTGATCGCGGGCGGCGTGGAGGCGTCCCTCCGCCGCCTCGCCCACTACGACTACTGGTCCGACACGGTGAAGCGGTCGATCCTCCTCGACTCGAAGGCCGACCTCGTCGCCTACGGCATGGGCGAGGGGAACATCCTCACCATCGCCCAGAAGTTGAGAGACGGGGAAACGCTGAAGGATTTGCGCGCGCTGCGCGGCGTCACGTATGCACTCGGCGCGAAGGAATCGGAATCGTTCCAAGCCCAGGGACGGCCGTCCCTGGGTTGGGACAAAGTCGAACACATTCCCTCGTTCGAGCAGGTGCGCGACGACAAGCACGCCTTCGCCGAGGCGACGCGCATCATCCACACGAACACGAACCCTTTCAACGCCGCCACGCTCGTGCAGTTCCACGACAGGCAGGCGGTGGTGCAGACGCCGCCCTGCTTCCCACTGTCGCAGGCGGAGATGGACGCGGTGTACGACCTGCCGTACACGCGCCGGCCGCACCCCAGTTACACGGAACCGGTTCCCGCGCACGAGATGATTAAAGACTCGGTGACGATCCTGCGCGGGTGCTTCGGCGGCTGCACGTTCTGCTCGATCACCGCGCACCAGGGCCGCATCATCCAGAGCCGTTCGCCCGAATCCGTTATGAAGGAAGTGGAGAAGCTCGCGGCCGACCCGGACTTCAAGGGCATCATCTCGGACATCGGCGGCGCGACCGCGAACATGTACACGATGCGGTGCTCGCGGCCGGAAGTCGAAGCGAAGTGCAAGCGTCTGTCGTGCGTCCACCCGACCGTGTGCAAGCTGCTCGGCACCGACCACGGGCCGCTCATCGAGTTGATGCGCGAAGTGCGGAACGTGGACGGCATCCGCAAGGTGCTGGTGTCGTCGGGCATCCGCATGGACCTGGCGCAGATGTCGCCGGAGTACGTGCGCGAACTGGCCGAGCATCACACCGGCGGGCGGCTGAAGGTGGCCCCGGAGCACACCAGCCCGAAGGTGCTGGAGCTGATGAAGAAGCCGAGCATCGACAACTTCGGGGTGTTCGTGGAGCAGTTCCGGCAGGCGAGCGCCGACGCCGGCAAGCCGAAGCAGCAGATCGTGCCGTACTTCATCGCCAGTCACCCCGGCACGGACCTCGCGGAGATGATCGACCTCGCCCTTTACCTGAAGCGCAACGGCTACCGGCCGGACCAGGTGCAGGACTTCATCCCGGCCCCGTTCGACATCGCGACGTGCATGTATTACACCGGCATCGAGCCGTTCTCGAAGAAGCCGGTGAACACCGCGAAGAACCTCAACGACCGCAAACTTCAGCGCGCGTTGATGCAGTTCTTCAAGCCGGAGAACTACTTCGAGGTGCGCGAGGCGCTCATCAAGGCGAACCGCGCCGACCTGATCGGCG
>JAYUBA010001439.1:0-3007 GCA_043741075.1 Frigoriglobus sp. | reverse complement strand
GAGCAGTTTCTCCCCGTTGTGGACAGAGACTCACCACGACTCGTCTGTTCTGGTTCGACTGTATTTGGTTACACGTCACCCCGAATTCCAGAATATGCAGAGGTCGGTCACCCTGCGCGACAGGGCTTGGGGCACGGTGTGAGTTCGGACAGCTCCCTCACCGCAAAGTGTTATCCTTGTGGAAGTTATTGAGAGCGAGACGGCAATTCCGCAAGCCGCGGTGGCTTCGGGCAGGTTGGAGTGAGGTTACACAATCCGCTTCCCACCGTCCTGAAACTACTGCATCCGTCGAGGATCGGCGTGAGAAATGCAATGCGCCATGATCGTGCCCGTTCCAAAGAGAGGAGTTGATGCCACGACGCAACGTCTGCGTCCCGACTCGAACGCCGCGGCACCGGTAGGCCAGTCATCAGAATCGCTTTCATGAGGTGCTTGACGCCATGCTGGAACTCTCCCTCGGCGGCTGACGTGGATGATCTTCGGCCTCAGCTTTCTGACCCTTCTCCCCTTGATGGGAGTGCTGACGGCGCAACCGGTCGGTCGCTACCGGGTGGCACCTGGCGGCTAGTCGTACGTCCCGCCGGGCACGCTCCGCCCCCAGGGTAACGGTCTCAACCTCCAAGGTGCCCAGATCAACGGTGGGCGCTTCCAAGGTGGCTTCCAAGCGGGTTCGGTGGCGGTATCCAGGGCGGGTTCGGGGGCAGGCAGTTCGGCTTTAGTGGGGCAACCGGCTATTGACCGTTGAACACCCGGTCCCGAGTCGTGAAGGTCTTCACGGTGACGCACGTCGCCTTCGGTTGACGCGGAATGAGACCAGTAGCCCGGTAGAATGTCCATCGATACTGGCACGAGCGTCGAACTAGTCCGGCGACCGAAGGAGAGTGGCAATGAACCAGTTCCTGTTCGGGCGCTATTCGTGGCCGCTGGTTTCTTTCGGTGTGCTACTCGCGGCGGCGTGTCTGGCGAGTACCTGGTACATCAACCGCCTTCAGTCCGACCTGGCACGCGCCGTGCGGCACGACGCGACCCGGATGGAGGCCGCCGACGAACTTCAGATCCACCTCCGCCAGCTTCGCTTCCATTCCCTGATGTTGGCGGCCGATCCGACCGACGCCCGGCGGAGGATTGTCGATGACGACCGCCGGCTCGTCGTTGCCGCGCTCGCCAACGCCCGGCGCGAGGCCGAAGCCGCGGACGACCTGCGGTTGCTCGTCACCATCGAACACGGATACCGCGAATACGAGGCCGGTCTCGGGTTGGGCGGTGTATCGGGTCCGTCGCCCCGGTCGGGAGAGGAGTTAATCCGCTGGGCGGATGCCCACCCGGTCCAGGGGCTTTTGGTCCCTTGTCGGGATCTCGCAGACCGGCAGCGGGAGCGGATGGATGCTAATCTCGAGCGCAGCGAGGTTCAGACCCCCTGGGCCGGGCGGGTGTTGCTGGGCCTGGGGTTGACAGGTGCGCTTGGCGGTTTACTGAGTGGGTATGCCACCGCCCGCAGGCAAAACCGCCGCGCCGCCCAACTGTCCGTTCGCGTCCAAGCCGTCCAGGCTCAACTCGACCAAGAGGTGGGTGCGATGACCGTGGAAGCCCCTCGCCCCTTTGGAGACGTGGACGCACAACTCGACTACGTTGTCGGGCGCGTCAAGGAGGTCTGTCAGCGGCTACAGGAACAGGAACGGGGGCTGCTCCGGGCCGAGCAACTGGCGGCAGTCGGTCAGCTCGCCGCCGGGATCGCGCACGAGGTCCGCAACCCGCTTACCGGGATCAAGTTCCTGATCGAAGGCGCACTTCGCACGTCGAACGCGACCCCGCTCACCGATGAGGACCTGCGACTGATTCGCCAGGAAATCATCCGGATCGAGCGGACCGTGCAGGGTCTGTTGGACTTCGCCCGGACCCCGCCGCCGGACCGCCGTCGGCACGACCTCCGGAGCCTGGTGTTCGAGGCCGTCGGGGTCGCCCGCGGCCGGGCCGGGGCGAAGCCGGTCGCCCTGCGTGTGGCCCCGACGCCCGAGCCGATTCCCGCGTCCGTGGACCGCGACCAGTTCCTGTCGCTGCTGACGAACCTGCTCTACAATGCGATCGACGCCACACCGCCGGGTGGCGAAGTGGAAGTGGGGACGCGCCTCGCGCCGGGTGTGCTAACCATCGAAGTGGCTGACAGCGGGCCGGGCATCGACCCGAACATCGCAACGCGACTGTTCACCCCGTTCGCCACCACCAAGGCCACGGGAACCGGACTCGGACTGACCATCGCGCAGCGGGTCGCGCGGGATCACGGGGGAACGCTAACCGCCGCCAACCGCCCTGGGGGGGGAGCGTGCTTCACCCTGACCTTGCCAGCCGTGGAGGGACTCGATGTCGAAGCTCCTGGTAGTTGACGACGAGACGATCATCTGCCACTCGTTCCGTCGGGTCTTCGCGACGGCTGAAGTGGAAGTGATCACGGCCGGGACGGTGGCCGAGGGGTGGCGCCGGGTCGAGCAGGATCATCCCGATGTGATCGTCTTGGACCTGCAACTGCCCGACGGGACCGGGCTGGAACTGTTCGAGCGGATCCGCGCAACGGACCCGAAGCGGCCGGTCATCTTCATAACGGCCCACGGGACGACCGAGACGACCATCGAGGCCATGAAGCGCGGGGCTTTCGACTACCTGCTCAAGCCGCTCGACCTGGAACAGATGAGCGGCATACTCGGGCGCGCGTTCGAGGCCGCGCGCCTGATGCGGGAACCGGCCGCCCTGCCGGACGACCCCGGCGCCGACCGGATCATCGGCCGCTCCCCGCTCATGCAGGAGATGTGCAAGCAGATCGGCCGGGTCGCTTCGCAAGACGTGAACGTGCTCATCCTCGGCGAGTCGGGCACGGGGAAGGAACTGGTCGCCCGTGCGATCTACTCGCACAGCCGCCGGTCCGAGCGGCCGTTCATGGCGCTCAACTGCGCCGCGATCCCGGACACGCTCGTCGAAAGCGAGTTGTTCGGTCACGAGCAGGGTGCGTTCACAG
>JAYUBA010001438.1:0-3013 GCA_043741075.1 Frigoriglobus sp. | reverse complement strand
CAGCCACAGACGCTTGCACAGCCACAGACGCTTGCACAGCCACAGACGCTTGCACAGCCACAGACGCTTGCACAGCCACAGACGCTTGCACAGGGGGCTTACGCCCCCCGCTCGGGGGCGAGAGGCGCACCCGACACGAGGCGGAACCGCGGCAGCTCCGCCCCGCTCGCGCGGATGTCGCGGGCCACGTCGATCGCGCGGCGGAACGGGAACCCCGCCAGCAGCCGCGCGAGTCGGGCCGTCGTGCGGCCGACGCCGACGTAGGTGCGCCACCGGGCGAGCCGCTTCAGCGGCAGCCGCGGCTGGTCCGCGTCGAACTCCCACGGGTGGAAGTACAGCATCCCCACTTGCGGCGCGGCCGCGCGCGCCACCTGGCGCAACCCGGCCCGCATCACCGCGAGCGGGAACAGGCGGAAGTAGCCGCCGCCCGCGACCGGCAGGTTCAGCCCCGCGACCCGGTACGTCAGCGGCGGAAGTTCCAGCATCTCCCGCGCGCTCCCCACGGCGATGAACGGCCCGCGCGGGGCGTCCGGGACGCCGTACCGGTCGTGCCGCACGGGGAAGATCGAGCTGTCGTATTCGAACCCGCACTCGGCCAGCACGTCGATCGCCCAGCCCGTCTCCTTCATCACGCTGAACGTCGGCGCGCGGAACCCGAACACGGGCGACCCGGTGACCTGTTCGAGCGCGTCCTTGCTCGCGCGGAGGTCGGCGCGGAACGCGGCGGGCGTGAACCGGTGAACGGGGCGGTGGTCCCAACTGTGCGACCCGATTTCGTGGCCCGCGGCGTGGATGTCGCGCACGAGCTGCGGGTGCGAGCGGGCGATCTGGCCGACGACGTAGAACGTGGCGAGCGCGTTCGCCGCCGCGAGTTGGTCGAGCAACCGGCGCGTGGCGGCCTCCATGCGGGCCGCGTAGTCCGCCTTCAGTTCCGCGGACACCGTCAGCCCGACGGCGGCTTCGATGCGGTGGTGTTCCTCGATGTCGAAACTCACGATGTTCGCCGCGCTCACGACTCGCGCTCCTCCGGCCGGGCGTGTTGAGGAGAGTTTAGAAGGAAAACCGCGCCGCGGCACAGTGCCTCTTACTTTCCCCGCAGCGCGTCGAGCGCCGCGCCGATGTCGTCGGCGCGCATGAGCGATTCGCCCACCAGCACGGCCCGCGCGCCGGCCGCGCCGAGCCGCAGCAGGTCGGCGGGCGTCTTGATGCCGCTCTCGCTCACCACCGTGCGGTCCGCGGGAATCTGCGGCAGTAGCTCCAGCGTGTGTTCCAGGCGCGTCGCGAACGTCCGCAGGTCGCGGTTGTTGACGCCGATGATGGGCGCGCCGCAGTCCAGCACCCGCGGCAACTGGTCCGCGTCGTGCAGTTCGACCAGCGTGTGAAGCCCCAGCGCCACGGCCTCGCGTTGGAGGTTGTGAAGCCGGTCGCCCGGCAGGCACTCCGCGATGAGCAGCACCGCGTCCGCGCCGGCGCACCGCGCTTCGAGCAGTTGGTAGCGGTCGAGGATAAAGTCCTTCCGCAGAACCGGGATGCCGACCGCGGCCCGCACGGCGGTGAGGTACGTCAGGCGGCCCTGGAAGTACTCGGCGTCCGTCAGCACGCTGATCGCCGCCGCGCCGTGCGCTTCGTAGGTGGTCGCGATCGCCACCGGGTCGAAGTGGGGGCGGATGACGCCGGCCGACGGCGACGCCTTCTTCACCTCCGCGACGACCGCGACCGCGCCGAACCGCCGGATGGCGGCGCGGAAGTCGCGCGTCGGCGGCAGGCCCGCGGCGCGCCGCTCCAACTCCGCTTCCGGTACGGCGTCCTTCGCGGCGGCGATCTCGCGCAGCTTCGTTTCGACGATGCGGTCTAAGATGGTCGGCATGTCCGATACCTTTGCGGCGAGCAGTGCGGGGTATCTTAAGGTGAAGTGCGCGAACACCAACCCATGTAGGACTTGCCGTGCCCGCCGAGATGTGGACCGAAGCCGCGCGGATGACGACCTCCGGACTGCTCGTCGCCGCGGTCGCGGTGCCGGTCGGGCTGCTCGCGTGGGCGACGCGGCCGAATGGCGAACCGCTCCTGCCGCGGTGGAAGCCGTGGCCGGTGCCGTGGAGCGGGTTCGAGGTGATCGTCGCGTTCCTGATGGTGTCGCTCGTGCTGCCGGTCGCGGCACTCGAACTCCTTACGAGCGGCGGCTTCTACCGACAGGTCTACGGGCCTGACTTTCCCGTGCCGAAGGCGCCAGGCGTGGACGCGGAGCGGGCGAAGGAAGCGTCCACGCTCCGCGTGCTGTGGGCGGGCCTGGTCGCGCTGCCGCTCGTCCTCGGCCTGCTCTGGGTCGCGGGGCGCACGCTCTACCCGACGTGGCGGCCGGCGCGGCGCGGCGGCGCGGCCGGGAAGGTGCGGCTCGCGGTGCTGGCGTGGCTCGCGCTCGCCCCGGTCGTGCTGATCTTCAACGCGGTCGTGAACGCGGTGTCGCAGCAGTTCGACGTGACGCCGGACACGCACGCGCTCACGAAACTGGGCGGCCGACCGCTCATGGATCAGGTGTTGTTCGCGCTGGAAGCGTGCGTCGCCGCGCCGCTGCGCGAGGAGCTCGTCTTTCGCGGCATCGTGCTGTCGTGGTGCGTCGGGCGGCTGAAGATTCCCGGTGCCGGGGTGTCGGCGTTCACCGCGGCGCGGCCGTGGTTCGTGATGTCCGCCGTCATGGCGTTCGCGCTGCTGCTCGGCGAGGGACGAACCGCCCCGATCGTCTTCGCGGGGTTGCTCGCGGCGGGGCTTGGCGTGCTGTGGCGGTGTAAGCGCACCGGGGCGCGGCGCGCCCGCGCGGTGTACGCGTCCGCGGCGCTGTTCGCGGTGGTGCATTCGGGCGTGTGGCCGAACCCGGTGCCGCTGTTCGTGCTCGGTCTGGGATTGGGCTGGCTCGCGGTGCGGACGAACGGCGTGCTCGTACCGGTCGTTGTCCACGGCCTGTTCAACGCGGTGTCGGTGGTGTACGTGCTCCGCGGCGGCGGGTAATGACGAGGGA
>JAYUBA010001437.1:0-3013 GCA_043741075.1 Frigoriglobus sp. | reverse complement strand
CGCGGCCGTACCGGGCGGCTCGGCACGCGGGGCGATTCGGACACGCGGCCGAACGGCGGAGCACCGCGACGCGCGCCCTCGCACCCGCGACGCGCACGAACCTCTCGCTGCAGCGAACGCGCCAAGATCGCTCACGGGGACGGACCATCGGTGGTCCGCGCGTCGCTGAGCTCCGCCGTTCGGCCCGACGGGCGGTGCCCCTGCAACCGCGGCTCGCGTCCGGTAGGCACCGTCACCGTCCCGGAATGACCCACCCGCATCATTTCGCTTGCGGCGGGCCGCCGGGCGCGGCATCATGGGGGGTAACCCGCCACCGACCCGCCAGGGTTTCTACTCATGCTGCGCGTTCTCGGTAACCCCAAGCGACTCTGCAACGGCCTCACCCGCCGCGATCTCCTCACCGCCGGCTCCGCGCTCGGGCTGACGCTCCCCGCGTTCCTCCGCGCGCAGGCCGAACGACCGAACACAGGGGGCTTACGCCCCCCGCTCAGCGGCGACAAGCACTTCGGACGCGCGAAGTCGTGCATCCTGCTGTTCCTCTACGGCTCGCCCAGCCAGATCGAACTCGCCGACCAGAAGCCGAACGCGCCCGTCGAGGTGCGCGGCGAACTGAAGTCCATCCGGAGCACGCTGCCCGGCTGCGACGTGTGCGAACTGCTGCCACACACCAGCCGCGTCATGCACAACGTCACCGTCGTGCGGTCGGTCACGCACAAGTACCCGCTCCACGGAGTCGCCTACGCGACCACGTCGATCCCCGAAATCGACGCGCCGATCGAACTGTCCCCGCACGACAGCCGGCACTGGCCGTTCATCGGTTCGACGGTATCGCACCTCGAACAGCGTGCGAACCCCGCGAGCGCCCGGAAGCCGGTGCCGGACAACATCGCGCTGCCCTTCCCGTTCAGCAGCCAGCGCACCGGCGAGGTGCAGCGGGCCGGCCCGTACCCGGCGTTCCTCGGCAACCAGTTCGCGCCGCACTTCACCAGCTTCCACGGGACGGCCACGAAGAAGATCACCAAGACGCTCACCGACCGCACCGTCGAGTTCGACGAGCCGTACGCGGGCACGTCGCCCGACTCGTACTTCGCGCTCGGCGGCGAACCGGCGGCCGACCTCACGCTCGACCGGATGAACACCCGCAAGACGCTCCTCGACCAAATGGAGGACGCCCGCCGCTCGCGGGACAAGATGGACACCGGCGACCCGTTCCGCGAGATCGCGTACTCCATGATCGGGTCCAACGCGGTGCGGCACGCGTTAGACGTGCGCCGCGAACCGGCCAAGAGCCGCGAGAACTACGGGCACATGCTGTTCGGTCAGAGTTGCCTCGCGGCGCGGCGGCTGGTGGAAGCCGGGAGCAAGTTCGTCACGGTGTTCTGGGACGAGTTCGGCTTGGCGGGGTCGGGGTGGGACACGCACTGGGAGCACTACCCGCGAATGCGGAACGAGCTGATGCCCGGCTTCGACCGCGGCTTCTCCGGCCTGATTTCCGATCTGGATCAGCGCGGGATGCTGGACGAAACGCTGGTGATGGTGCTGAGCGAGCACGGCCGCACGCCGAAGATGAACAGCGCGAAGGGCGGCGGTCGCGACCACTGGTCGCAGGCGTACAGCGTGCTGCTGGCCGGCGGCGGGATCGCGCGGGGCAAGACGGTGGGCAAGACCGACAGCATCGGGGGCACGGTGGCCGACCGCCCGGTGTCGCCGAAGGACCTGTTGGCGACCGCGTACCACCTGCTCGGGTACGACCTGGAAACGACGCTGACGGACCGGACGAGCCGCCCGGTGTCGATCGTCCCCGGTGGCCAGGTGCTGCGCGACGTGCTGGCGTGAGCCTCTTGAACTCGGCCGCGGTGTAAACTAATGTATACCACAGAACGTTGTCCCAGGAACGAACTGTGAAGACGCCTCAACTCGGCCTCGGCCTGTACGACCTGCGCGAAGGGGCGCGGCTCACCCGCCTCGACCCCAAGCGGGTGCGGCGCTGGTTCGTGCCGCCGCCGTCGGAAGCGAACCGCCGCCCGATTCTGACCGCCGACTACCCGCGGGTGCAGGGCGAAACCGCAATCAGCTTTCTCGACCTCATCGACGTGTTCGTGTTCGGCAACCTGCGGCAACACGGCGTGCCGCTCCAAACGCTCCGCAAGGTCTACGCCCGCCTCCAGCGCGATTACAAGCAGAAGCACCCGTTCGCGTTCAACCGGCTCGCCACGGACGGGGCCGAGGTGTTCCTGCGCCTGGCCGACGCGGACGGGAAAGACCAACTCGTCGAGGTGCTCACCAAACAGATGGTGTTCCCGGAGATCATCGAGCCGTTCTTGAAGCAACTCGACTACGACTCGGACACGCACCTCGCACGGCTCTGGCGCATCGCGGACGGCGTGGTGCTGAACCCCGCGATCGGGTTCGGCAAGCCGGTCGTCGATGGCGCGTTTGTCAAAACCGAGGTTCTCTCCGACGCGTACCACGCGAACGACCGGAACGCGGACGCCGTCGCGCGCTGGTACAACGTCAGTTCGGACGACGTGCTCACGGCCGTCCGGTTCGAGGCGGACCTCGCCGCATGAAGCCGCTTGCCTTCCTCTTCGACCGCTGCTTCCCACGGCCCATCGCACCGACGGCCGAGTGCTGAGAACTACTGGCGTAAGCGATACTTTGGAGGATTCGCCCGTGATCCGCTTCAAGTGCCCGTCTTGTCGCGAAAGCGTTGCGCTCTCGACCGGTGCGGCCGGCGCGAAGGTCGAATGCCCGAATTGCTTGATGATGGTAACGGTTCCTGCTGAGGTGCAATCGACTCAGCCGGTTCGCATCGTGGAGCCATCCCGAACCGGCGCAACATCCCTGGTTTCGCTCACCAAGAAGTCTGAACTTGCCCCGGTAAAGGCCGCAGAACCGCAGCCGTTGACCGAGGCTAACAGTACAGCGCGGGTTCCTCGCCGTTTCGCAAGCTGTTCATCGGGGAGGACAACCGATGACGGAGCAGGAAATCGTGGCTCTGGGGCCGGCGTTC
>JAYUBA010001436.1:0-3016 GCA_043741075.1 Frigoriglobus sp. | reverse complement strand
GTCGCACCCGGCGTCCTGGAGCGCGTCCGCGAGGATCGGCATCGCGCCGAAGTCGCGTGACTCGTACATCCCGCGTGCGAGTGACGCCGCGGTGTCCGTGCGCCACCGCTTGTCGAATTTCGGCGGCGCGCGGAACGGGTTCCCGAAGATGTCGCGGAGGATGTCGCACTGCCGAGAGGTTTCCTCCACGATGTTCTCACCTTCCAGCGCAAGGGCAGCATTCGCGTAGCATCGCGAACCGTACTCCGCGGTATCGCAACCGAGCCATGAGACAGCCATCGCGGCAAGATGAGAACGGGCGTATTGACGCAGTAGATCCGCGTAATAGTCGGCGATCATATCGTCCGCAACACCGCAACCTTCCGTGACCCGGCTTCGCACGGCGAGCTTCAAGACCGACACTTTTTTCTTCAGGTCATCTGCCCATTCTTCGACCGAGTCGATCAGCTTCCGTAAATCGGCAATCTTCAGTAAATGCTCCACCCGTCGGCAGTACGCGACGCCGAACAGGCGCAACTTGCGTCGTCCGCAACCCGACCTCTGAACCCGGCAAGTCTGGGTCAGGTAGTCGAGCATGATTCCCGGCCATACAGCTTTCCGCCATTCCCGTTCGGTCATTCGGCACCTCACTTTGGCTCCCCGAGGTGGGTCTTGAAGAACGTGGCGGTCTTGGCCCACAGCCGCTCCATCACCACCGGGTCGGACGTGTACATGTGCGTGACGCCCGGCAGCGGCAGCGACTCGAAGTCGCGGCCGGCGCGGAACAGCGCGTCGGACAGCTTCAGCGTGTGCCGGTAGTACACGTTGTCGTCCGCGGTGCCGTGGATCAGCAGCAGCGGGCGCTTCAAGTCTTTCGCCAGCGGGATGAGGCTCGCAGCGTCGTACTCCTTTTTCGATTCGGGCAAGAGGCCCATGTACCGCTCGGTGTAGTGCGTGTCGTAGTCCTCCCAGTCGGTGACGGGCGCGCCGGCCACCGCCGCCTTGAACACGTCCGGTTTGCGCAGCACGCCGTTCGCGGCCATGTACCCGCCGAACGACCAGCCGACGATCCCCACGCGGTCGCGGTCCAGTTCGGGGAACTTGTCGCACAGCAGGTGCAGCCCCTTCACCTGATCGTCGAGCGGCACCGTGCCGAACTTCTGGTAGATGGCGTGCTCCCACTCCCGCCCGCGACCGGGCGTGCCACGGTTGTCGATGGCGACCACGATAAAGCCTTGGTCCGCGAGCCACTGCGGGACGAGCCAGTTCCGCATCGCCTGCACGACGTGCAGGTGCTTCGGCCCGCCGTACACGTCGAGGATCACCGGGTACTTCTTCTTCGGGTCGAAGTCCTTCGGCCGCACGACCGCGGTGTAGTAGCCCGTTTCGCCGCCGACGCGAAGTACCGTCACGTCCGGCTTCAGGTCCGGTTCCAGCGCGACCGACGGCAGTTCGCCGAGCTTCACCCCGTCGCGGTTGAAGACGATACTCTTCGGCATCGCCTTCGTGGTGGTGGACGTGATGACGTACGGCCCGCCGCTGTTCTTGCCGAACACCGCGGCGTGAACGCCCGGCTCGGTGGTGAGTGCCGTGTCGTTCTCCGAGCCGGGGTTGACCAGCAGGCTCGCGGTCTTGTGCCGGTAGACGTGCCGCTCCGTCGGCCCGGTGCCGCCCGCGTACAGGACGAACGTGTCGAACTTCGCCGAGTAGACGCTCAGCACCGCTTCGGGCCGGTTCTTCGCGGGGACGAGGATGTCCTGAATCACCCCGTCCGTGTTGCGGAGTTGAATCTCCGACTCGCCCTCCTTGCCCGCGCCCAACCAGATGAAGCCGCCGAGCGCGCCGTTGTACTTCGGCACTTCGGGCGTGAGGTTGACCCACGCCGCGTCCTTCTCTTCGAGCAGGCGCTTCGTCTTGCCCGTCTTGATGTCGGCGCTCAACAGCAGCAACTTCTGTTGCTTGCGGTCTTGCACCTGAAGCGTGAGCGGAGCGAACTCTTCCCACCGCACGGCCGCGAGGTACTCGTACTCCTTGCGGTCCCATTCGAGCCACACCGTTTCGCCGCCTTCGACGGGAATTACGCCGAGTCGCACACTGACGTTCTTCTTGCCCGGTCGCGGGTAGAACTGCTCCGCGGGCTTCTGCTCCGGCTTCAGCGGGTCCGCGACGTGCCACACCTCCACACCGGTGTGGTCGGCCTCTTCGTAGGCGATGTGCTTGCCGTCCGGCGACCACCAGAAGCCGGTGAAGCGGCCCATCTCCTCCTGCGCTACGAACTCCGCGAGGCCGTGCGTCTTGATCGCGGTGCCGCCCGTCGTGACCGCCGTTTCCTTCTCGGTGGCGAGGTCGTACACGTACACGTCGAACCCGCGGACGTAGGCGACCTTCTTGCCGTCCGGCGACCACTTCGGATCGACGACCGCCCCGCCCTCGCCGGTCTTCAGTTCCGCGGCCTTCCCGGTGGCGCGCTCGAACACGAACAGCTTGCCGGACAGCGGGAGCAGGACGCGCTTCCCATCTTTGTCGAAGTGGAAGTCGGCGAACCCGCCGGCCGAGAGCCGCATCCGCTCGCGCCTGGCCTTCTCCTCCGGCGTGAGGTTCTCCGCGTCGCCCTTCAGCAGGAGCGCGGGCGACAGCACTTCCTTCGACTGACCGGTGGCGACATCGAACTCGAACAGCTTGAGCGTGGGCTTGTCCGCCTCCGCGCGGAGGAAGAGGACGGTCTTGCCGTCGGGCGCGACCTTCGGGTTCTGCGGGCGACCGAGCGTGAACCGCCGCGTCTCCGCGTACTTCTTGAGGAACGAGGTATCCACGGGCTTACTTGGGGTAGGGTCGGCTGCCCGCGCGAAGGCGGCGTAGAAGAGAAGGAGGCCGAGCGCAGTGGCGGTGGTTTTCATGACCACCAGGATACCACGCGGCGCGCCGCGCGCGAATCGCCGTATGAAAACGCCTGAGCGGGGGGCGGTTCGCCCCCTGTGTATCCGCATCGCAATGACGCGTTGCGGATACACAGGGGGCTTACGCCCCCCGCTCAGGG
>JAYUBA010001435.1:0-9810 GCA_043741075.1 Frigoriglobus sp. | reverse complement strand
AGTTGGCGGGTTCGCCGTAACCAGCGTCACGTCCACATACCACTCCAGAGCGGGGTCGTACTCATCACCACCGGGTATGAACCCGTGCAGGACTGTAGTTCCGTCCACAGTCACTCCGGAACGCATGCCCCCATCGACCCGTTCTTGATGGTAGAATTGAACGTCTGCCATTTGCGACTCCTCACGTCTCGTAGGTCATGCGGCCGTGGCGGGTGGCGCGGCTGATCCTGTCGCTAGCATACAGCCCGGCCAGCACGAACTCCACGCAACTCGCCCGCACCGCGTCGGTGCCGGCGGCGTTCACCTCGAACGCCTTCTCCCACGCCTTCGGGACGCGTTTCAACCGCTTCGCGTACTCCGCGCTCGGCAGCATGTCGCCGACTTCGATCTTCACACCCTTGCTGAACACGTCCGCGATTTCGTCCAGCCCGTGCTTATCGACGTACTCCTCGAACACGACGCGGATCGCGTCCGCGATGATCGCTTCGATCACCTGCTTCTCGCCCATCTGGTGCGAACCCATCAGGTCGAGTTCCAGCTTGCCGAGCGACGACGTGGGCAGGTGACCGAGGTCGCTGATCCGCGGCACCGCGGGCGATTCGCCGAGGCGCACGCCGCGGTGCTGCGCGCTCGCGACCATCGTGCGGTAGTTGGCGATGCTGAACCGCGCGCTCACCCCGCTCGACTGGTCCACGTACTTCGACTTCCGCGCGCTCACGCTGATCTGCTCGACGATCTCCTTCATGAAGTACGGCACGAACACCGGGAACGGGCCGCCCGCGTCCGGCTTCGCTTCCTGCTCCATGATCTCGATGCCCAACGCACGTTCGCGCGGGTAGTGCGTCTGGATGATCGAGCCGATGCGGTCCTTTAACTGCGGGATCACCTTCCCGGACCGATTGAACGTGGCCGGGTTCGCGCTGAACAGGATCAGCACGTCGAGGTCGAACTGGATCGGGTAGCCGCGGATCTGCACGTCGCGCTCTTCGAGGATGTTGAACAACCCGACCTGAATGAGTTCGTCGAGTTCGGGGATTTCGTTCATCGCGAAGATGCCGCGGTGCATGCGCGGGATGAGGCCGAAGTGCAGCGCGTCTTCCGCCGACATGCTGGTGCCCATCGCGAGCTTCGCGGGGTCGATCTCGCCGATCACGTCGGCGAACTTGGTGCCCGGCGCGAGCCGCTCCGCGTACCGCTCCTTGCGGTGCCACCACGCGACGCGCACCTGCTCCTCCGGCGTGTTCGCGACGTACTCCTTCGCCGCCCGCGTGATCGGGTTGAACGGGTCTTCGTGGACCGCGCTGCCGGGGATGTCGAGGTACGGAACGTACTCGTCGAGGAACCGCACGAGGGACCGCATGAGGCGGCTCTTGGCCTGCCCCTTCTCGCCGAGGAACAGCATGTCGTGCCCGGCCAGCACCGCGATGCTGATCTCGGGCACCACCGTGTCGTCGTACCCGACGATGCCGGGGAACAGCGCTTCGCCGCCCTGGAGGGCTTTGAGGTAGTTGTCGCGTAACTCGTGCTTGACGGACTTGGATTGCCAGCCGCTGTCGCGGAGTTGCTTGAGGGTCGTCGGCCGGTGTGCGGTCATGGGGTGTCCTTACGGATGCGGCGGTACACGCGGCATTTTACGCAGACCGCCGGCGCGGAACCAACCGCGGGCCGTGGTATGATGGCGGTGTCGCACAGGAGAACCGCTTATGCCGCTGCTCGACCACTTCCGGAAGCCCGCGTCCCGCGTGCCGTGGCCGTCGATCCACAGCGCGTGGATTAGCCATCTCGCGGAGCGCCTGAATGCGGCACTGCCGCCGGGCTACCTCGCGCTCAACAACTTTAGCTTGGGCGGTGGCTTGGAAATCGACTTCGGCATCGAGGAAGAAGATGAGCCGTCGTTTCCGACAAGCGCGAGCAGCGGCGGCACGGCGGTCGCCGCGGCACGGGCGGTGTACGCACCGCCGGCCGCGACGGGAATCGCACAATATGAGTTCCCGGACACGATCGAGGTGCGGGTCGAGAACGAGGAAACCCGGCAACTGGTTGGGGCCATCGAACTCGTTAGCCCCGGCAATAAGGACCGCGGCGCGAAGCGCGACATGTGACCACCGACCGGCCCGCCGACGCCCCGTCCAAGTCCCGGCAATAAGGACCGCGGCGCGAAGCGCGACATGTTCCTGGCGAAGTGCTTGGACTACCTCGCGGGCGGGGCGTGTGTGGTGGTCGTGGACGCGATCACCGCGCGGCGGGCGAACCTGCACAACGAGATCGTCGCCCGGCTCGGCGCGGACGCGCTGGCGCTGCCCGAAGAGGCACACTTGTACGCCGCGACCTACCGTCCGATCATCCGCAAGAAGAAGATGAACGTCGATGTGTGGGTGACCCCGTTGCAAATCGGCGAGGTGCTCCCGACGATGCCCCTGCGGGTGGTTGCGGGGCTGTTCGTTCCGGTCGAGTTGGAGGACACGTACGTCGCCGCGTGCCGCGGTCGGAAACTTCGCGTATGACCGACGCGCTCGTACTGCACCCCGACGACGTACCTGCGTCCGCCTCGGAGGTGTTCCGGCGCGTGTGGCGCTCCACGCTCGACCAGCCGGGGTTCGCACTCCTCCGGTTCGCGCGGCCGGTCGATTCGCGCGAACTGCGCCGGGCGCTGGTCGAACTCGTTGACGCGTTCCCGGTCCGGTTCGTGCCGGAGCGGTTCGGGCGGTTCGATCAGCAGGTCAGCTCGAAGTTCCACCGCGACGGTGCGCCGCCCGCGTCCCTGCTCGTACTCGGCTACGAGCCGACCGCCGTGCGCAGCCGGTTCTGGCTCGCGGACGCGTCCGCGGCGGCCGTTCATGCGAACCTCGCGCTGAAAGATTATCTCGCTGCGAACAACCCGATGTTCCCGGCGGGCGAAGCGCTGCTCGCGCCGTTCATCACGGAACTCGACCTGCCGCACGGCGAATCGTTCGTCGTGGTCGTGAACAACAGCCTGCTCCCGTTCGGAAGCGAGAACCCGCTCGGCGTGCTCCACAAGGCGGTGATCGAGTCGCCCGACCCGAACGGCCGGCGCGTCATCAACTCCGTCGGGTTCACGCCGCTCGCCGGGGGCGCGACCGGACGACCCGCGGCGGAGTCGGAGCGCTTCCTCGCCCGCTACGACCTGGATTGACCGCTCGCCGTCGGACCCGCATCCGGGTACGATTACCTCGTCGGCGCCCGTTCCCAAAGGAGATTCAGATGCGTCTCGCTTGCCTCGCTACGGTCGCCGTTCTCGCACTGGCGGCCGGTGCCGCGTCCGCTCAGGAAAAGGTCGAGAACCCCGAATTCGTCAGTTGGTCGAAGTTCAAGAAGGGAACGACCACCACGCTCAAGATGACGAGCACCACGGCCGGGGTGGTCACGGAATCGACCATAACGACCACGCTCGTCGAGGTCGGTGCAGACAAGATTGTCGTGGAGGCCGCCAGCGTCACCGCGTTCAACGGCATGGAGTTCAAAGCTCCGCCCACGAGCCGCGAAGTGAAGAAGACGATCGAGTTGCCCAAGGGCGTCAAGAACGATGGCCCGCAGGGGCAGAAGCCGAAGGGGGCCTACGAGGACGGGAACGAGACGCTGAAGGTCGGCGGGACGGAGATCAAGACGAAGTGGTACAAGATCAAGACGGAAATCAACGGAAGCACCACCGACTCGAAGGTGTGGATGTCGGACGACGTGCCGGGCAACACGGTGAAGATGGAAGTGACGACCATCGGCAAGGTCGTCACCACCATCAAGATGGAACTGATCGAGTTCAAGAAGCCGTAGCGCGACGAACGTCGCCGACGCCCACGAACAGCGGCCGGGTTCATCACCCCGGCCGCTGTTCGTTTCGCTTCGTTCGCGAACTCAAAGCTTCAGCACGCCGGTGCTGTCGCCGAACGCCTTCGCCGGTGTACCCATCCGCTCGAAGAGCGCGAGGAACAGGTTCGTCAGCGGCGTGTCGGTGCGCTTCGGGTACACGACGTGCCGCCCGCTCTCGACCGTGCCGCCGCCCTTGCCGACGAGCAGGATCGGCAGCTCGTCGTGGTTGTGCCGGTTGCCGTCGCCGTTGCCGCTCCCGTACACGAGCATCACGCTGTCCAGCAAGCTGGTGCCGTTCGGCTCCTTCACGGCCTTCATCTTCCCCACCAGGTACGCGAACTGCTCCATGTGGAACGCGTTGATCTTCGCGATCTTCTCCAGCTTCTTCGCGTCGCCGCCGTGGTGCGACAGGTCGTGGTGCCCCTCCGGCACCTCGACGTTCTTGTACGAGCGGTTGCTCCCCTCGTTGGCGAACGGCAGCGTGACGACGCGGGTGAGGTCCGTCTGGAACGCGAGCACCGTCAGGTCGCACATCAGCCGGATGTGGTCCTGCACCTCCTTCGGGATGCCGGTCGGCGCGGCCATGTTCGGCTTCGGCGCGGGCGTCTTGCTCGCGGCCTGGGCCTTCTGGATCTGCTGCTCGACCTCGCGGACGCTCGTCAGGTACTCGTCGAGCTTCTTCTGATCGCCGGAACCGAGGGTGGCGTTCAGCCCCTTCGCGTCTTCCATCACGAAGTCGAGGACGCTCTTGTTGTAGAGTTCGCGGCGGGCGCGGGCCTCGGCGAGTTCCTTCGGGTCGGTGCCGTTGAAGAGCCGGTCGAAGACGGCCTTCGGGTCCACCTCCTTCGAGTTCGGGGTGGACTCGCCGCGCCACGACAGGTTGTGCGAGTACGCGCACGAGTACCCGCTGTCGCAGTTCCCGGTGCTGCCGCCGCGCTCGATGCCGAGTTCGAGCGACGGGAACCGGGTCTTGTCGCCGATGACGGTGGCGATGTGCTGGTCCGCGGAGACGCCCACCTTGATGTCGGCCCCGTGGGTCTTGCGCGCCTGGCGGCCGGTGAGGAACGACGACATGGCGCGGGCGTGGTCGCCGGGGCCGTCGCCGTTGGCGCGGGCCTTGTCGCACGCCAGCCCGGACAGCACGTTCACGTGCTCCTTGAACGGGTCGAGCGGTTTGAGCGTGCCGGTCAGTTCCTTCAGCTTGCCTTCGGCCTTCGGCGTCCACTCCGGCATGTTCACGCCGTTGGGGACGTAGATGAAGGCGAGGCGCTTGGGCGCGCCCGCCGCCGCGGCGGAGGTGGCGGGGGCCGCGACCGCGAGCGATTCGAGGAAGGGCAGGGCGACCGCGGTGCCGAAGCCCTTCAGGGCGGTCCGGCGGGAAATCGGCGTCGTCATGGGCAGCGCTACTCCGCTTGGAATTCAAATAAGATTCTGCCGCACGATGAACGCAGACGAAAGGCACGATAAAGCAGGAAGCCGTGTTAAAAACAATCTTTGGTCTTATCGTGCCTTTTCTTCTGCGTTCATCGTGCGGCTAAATCTTGTCTTGCGAACCGCTTACTCACTTCTCTTGCCCTTGCGCTTCTGGAACGGGTCGGACTTCACGACCGCCAGCACCAGCGCGGAGAACTTGTCGCCGTCGGCCTTCGCGGCCTTCGCGATGTCCTCCAGTGCGCACTTATCGTAATACTCTAAACCACGTCCCAGCCCGAAGGTAAGCAATTTCTCCGCGAAGCACGAGCGGAACTGGTCGGCCTTGCCGAGCAGCACCTTCCGCAGTTCCGCCGGGCCGCTGAACGTTTGCCCGCCGGGCAGTTCGCCGCTTGAGTCGATGTCCTTCTTGTTGTCCTGGGTGCGCCAGCCGCCGATGCCGTCGAAGTTCTCCAGCCCGAAGCCGAGCGGGTCGAGCTTGTTGTGACACACGGCGCACGACGGGTCGGCGCGGTGCTGCTCCATCTGCTGCCGGAGCGTGCCCTTGAGTTCGCCGGTGGGCGGCAGTTCGGGCACGTCCGGGGCCGGCGGCGGGGGCGGCGTGCCGAGGACGTTCTCCAGGATCCACTTGCCGCGCTTCACCGGGCTGGTGCGGGTCGGGTTCGAGGTGACGGTCATGGTGCTCGCCATCGTCACCACCCCGCCGCGGCGGCCGTCCGGCAACTTCACCTTGCGGAACTCGGTGCCCTTCACGTCGGACATACCGTAATGCTTCGCCAGTCTTTCGTTTACGAACGTGTAATCGGCGTCGAGGAAGTCGAGGACCGGGCGGTCGGTCTGCACCACGTGCTCGAAGAACGCTTCGGCCTCGCGGACCATCGCGGTGCGGAGCGCCTCGTCCCACGCGGGGAAGTACCCCTTGTCCGGGGCGAGCGCTTGCAACTTCCGGAGTTCGAGCCACTGGCCGGCGAAGTTCTCGGACAGCGCCTTCGCCTTCGGGTCGCGCAGCATCCGCTTCACCTGAAACTCCAGCGTGCCCGGCTTGCGGAGTTCGCCCTTCGCCGCGAGCGCGAATAGCTCCTCGTCCGGCATACTCGACCACAGGAAGTAGCTCAGTCGCGTCGCGAACTCGAAGTCGTTGAGGGTGCGGACATCGGTCGGGTTCTTCGGGTCTTCCTCGATGCGGTAGAGGAAGTGCGGCGACACCAGCACCGCCTTCATGGGGAGCTTGAGCGCGTGGTGGAACGCTTCGCCCTGCTTCGCGGCCACGTCGTAAAGCTTCATCAGGCGCGCGACTTCGTCCGGCTTGACCGGGCGGCGGTAGGCGCGGCGGGCGAAGTTGGTCAGCACCTTCTCGGCCGCGGCGCGGGCGTCGGTTCCGGCGCCGGGGCGCGCGACCAGGAGCAACTTGAGCGACGCGGCCTCCGGCGGCGGCACCGGGTTGAACGGCCCCTCGATCTCGATCCGCTCCAGGCCGAACTCGCGGAACGTCTTGGCGTCCTTGTCCTCGAACGCGTTGGTGAACGCGACCGCCACCCGCTTCTCGCCCGCGGCCACCTTCACCGACGCCTCGTACAGCTTCGACTTGCCCGACTCGGCCTCCACCTTGAAGCTCTGCACGTCCTCGGTGCCGACGCGCACGGTCGCCTTGGGGAACTCGTCGCCGACCTTCGTGCCCCACCCCTTGAAGCGGATGACGTACTCGCCCTCCGCGGGGAAGTTGAACTTCTCCAGGAAGCCCTGGCCTTCTGACGTGAACACGATCTTGTTGATCGGGTCGCGCGCCTTGGCGCTCCGCGGCAGGACGAGGATGTTCTGCGCGCCGAACCCCTGCTTGCCGCTCTTCACGGGTTCCGGGATGTTGACCGCGGCGGCGAGAACCTTGTCGGCCGCGGCGAGGTACTTTTCGAGCAGGACGGGCTGGAACGAGAGCACGTCGCCGATGTTGTCGAAGCCGTAACCCACGTCGTCCGCGGGGAACTCCTCGGCGGGTTTGAAGTCCACGCCGCAGAGGTCGCGGATGGTGTTGTTGTACTCGGCGCGGTTGAGCCGCCGGATGGTCACGCGGCCGGGGTCTTTGGCCGACGTGCAATCGACCTTGATGAGCGAGTTCGCGATCCAGTCGAGGATGAACTCCTTCTCGTCCTTGGTCGGCTTCGGCGTTTTGGACTTCGCCGGGGGCATCTCGCCGGACGCGATGACGTGTTGCATCGCGAGCCAGTTCTTGCGGTCCTTGCGGGCGTGCGCCTCGCTGACGTACCCTTCGAGGGTGAGACCGCCCTTGGCCTTGTCGCCGCTGTGGCAGTCGAGGCAGTACTTCTTGACGAACGGCAGCACCTTCGTCTTGAAGGTAGGGTCTTCGGTAGGCGCGGCCGGTGCGGGCGGCGCCGACGTGTCGGGCGCCGACGTGTCGGGCGCTCCGATGCCGGACGCGTAAGTGAGTGTGAGAGCCTGAGGAGGGGCGGCGGCGACCGGCTTGGGCTTCACAGCGGCGACGATGGCCCACGCCCCGACGCCACTGCCGACGACGGCCACGACGAGCAGTACAAGGGCGGTTCGCAACCCCATCGATGTCTCCGGGAGCGCAAGCGGCGTGTCGGTGCGGGCGGGCGGAATGTCAGATCGAATCGGGCGGCACCGGATTCAACCCGTTCGGCAGGAAGGAATACCGGCGCGCGGGGAGGTCTGATTCAAAATGTAGCGGAGAGCGGAAGAAAACTCAAACGAAATGCACCCGCGCGCCGCGCTCACCGGGAACGTCGGCGTGCCTTCGATCGCGAGCGCTCACTTGGCGATCTCCACGTCGCACTTCGGCAGCGCCTTCTTCAGCGCCTCCGCGTCGGCTTTCCCGATGTGCATTTCGCTGACGCCGAGGTAGGTGAGTTGCTTCATCCCGGACAGGACCGCCACCGCCTTCTCGGTGATCTGGGTGTCCATCACCCGCAGACTCTTTAGCCCCTTCAGGCGCACGAGTTCGGCCAACCCCGCGTCCGTAACGGGGGAGCCGTCGAGGGCCAGGGACGTGAGCTGGGTGAGCTGGCCGAGTTCCTTCAACCCGGCGTCGGTCACCCCGGCTTGCAACAGGAACAGGCTCGTCAGTTTCGGGAGCTTCTTCAGCGCGGCCCACCCCGCGAGGTCGCCCAGCGGGCAGTCGGAGAGGGTCAAGTTGTTCAGGTCCTTTGCCGCGACGAGGGCCGGGACCGTGGCCCCCCGGACCTTCGGGTTCTGGGTGAGGGCGAGCGACTGCAACTTGGTCAGCGCCGCGAGTTGCGCCACCCCGTCGTCGGTCAACCCGCCGCCCGCCAGTCGCAGTTCGGTGAGCGCGGTCGCGGCGGCCAGCGCCTTGGCCGCGTCGTCGGACGCGATCGCGCCCTGCAGTTCGACCTTCTGGAGCTTCTTCGCCTTGGCGAACTCGGCGACCCCGGCCGCGGTCACGTTCGGGGCGTCGCGCAGTTCGACGTGGGTCAGCGCCGGGAATTCGAGGAGGTCTTTCAGCGTCTCGTCGGTCGTCTTCGCCCCCTTCAGCGCGACGCCGCCGACCACCCGCTTCTTGGCGATCTTGTCGTACTGGAGCTTCCCCCCGGCCGCGGTCACGCTCTTGATCGCGTCCGGCTCGGAGCCGACGGTTGCACCGACCGCGACCGCGAAGCACGCGACCGCCGCGAGTATGCGAAGCGCACGCATTTGTTCGTCCTCACTTGTGCCGGACGCCCTCGGCGCGCCGGCCCGATCACGGCGTTCGGAGCCATCCTTAGCATGACCGATCCGCTGCCGCGTGCAAGCGCGTACTCGGCCGGCTTCGAAATCTGGATCGGTTGAGGTCTAGCGCGGAAGGGCGTAGCTCACCCGGCCGAGAAGCGAAAAGGGCCGCAAACCCTTCGGTTTGCGGCCCTTGCGTCGAGTGCGCGTTACTGGACTTGAACCAGTGACCCCCACAATGTCAATCCGATCAATACATGTGTGCCAGTGTCCATGGCTGTCCAAACTGACCGGGATTCTCTCCTTTTCCGCCGGTTGTCGTCCGTGCGCGTCCGCGCCTGTCCGAGCTGTTGGCTGTCAATTGGCTGTCATCTTTCGCTTCGCGGCTCCTCGGCGCAGCGGGCGCGAGTGTACTATGCGAGTGACCAGCGTCCGCTGCGCGGAAAAGCCTGTCGGGAAGGGGAAACCCCACCGGCCGACAGGGAGCTTCAATTCGGCCACGGCTGTGAGCCGTGGAGAACCCGGGGCCGCCGGCTCCATTAGCCGTGATCGGCCGCGCTTCAATTCGGCCACGGCTGTGAGCCGTGGAGAACGTCGCCAAGCTGAAGGCCGGGGCAACGGCCGTCGGGCTTCAATTCGGCCACGGCTGTGAGCCGTGGAGAACCGCGCGGAACTCCGGGTAGCTCTCCACGGGCGGGGCGCTTCAATTCGGCCACGGCTGTGAGCCGTGGAGAACCCAGAGTTGGGCGGCGGGCGGGTTCATCGCGCTGACGCTTCAATTCGGCCACGGCTGTGAGCCGTGGAGAACCGGCGAACTGCTTGACCGGTGGAACGAACTGCTCGGGCTTCAATTCG
>JAYUBA010001434.1:0-3018 GCA_043741075.1 Frigoriglobus sp. | reverse complement strand
GAAGGGGAGGAAATCCGGCTCCCCCTTCCCTTCAGGGAAGGGGGCTGGGGGTTAGGTTCTTCGCTTCGCGCTTGACTTCAACCCCCGCCCGAGCGACGATAAACACACTTCCTGCCTGAACACCGGTCGCGCGGTCCCGCGGCCGGTCCGCTGCCACCCCACAAGGACCGCCCGCTATGCCCGCTCCTTCACGGCTGCTCGCGGCCGTTGCCATCCTGGCGCTGCCCGGACTTGCGATTTCCGCAGACCCGCTTCACGCGCGCATCGACAAGCACATCGCCGACGGCTTCGGCGACTTGACGAAGCACGCCGCCGCGCCCGCGACCGACGAGGAGTTCTTCCGCCGCGTTCACCTCGACCTTACCGGCACCACACCGACGGTCGCGGAGTTGCACGCCTTCCTCGGCGATTCGGCGAAGGACAAGCGCGCGAAGGTCATCGACAAGCTGCTCGCCGGCCCCGGTTACGCCCGCCGCATGGCGTGGCACTTCGACGTGATGCTGATGGAGCGCCGCCCCGATGCGAAGGTGCCCCGCGCCGCGTGGGAAGAGTACCTGCGGAGCGCGTTCGCGGAGAACAAACCCTACGACGCGCTCGTCCGCGAGGTGCTTTTCAGCGACGGCGCGGACCCGAAGACGCGGCCGGCGGCGAAGTTCGTCCTCGACCGCGACTTCGAGCCGCACGTCGTCACGAAGGACATCGGCCGCATCTTCCTCGGCCGCAACATGCAGTGCGCGCAGTGCCACGACCACCCGACCATCGACGACTACAAGCAGGCCGATTACTACGGCATTCAAGCCTACCTGAACCGCTCGTTCCTGTTCCCCGACGCCAAAGTGCCGACGGCCGTCATCGCGGAGAAGGCCGAGGGCGACGTGAGCTTCATGAGCGTGTTCGATAAGGCGAAGAAGCTGAACTCGACCGCCCCGCGGATGCCCGGCGGCAAGCCGGTGGAGGAGCCGAAGGCGGAGAAGGGGAAGGAATACAAGGTCGCGCCCGCGCCGAACGTGAAGCCGGTGCCGGCCTACAGCCGCCGCGCGCGGCTCGCGGATGCGGTGACGAGCGCCGACAACCCGGCGTTCGCGCGGAACGCGGTGAACCGCGTCTGGGCCATGATGATGGGCCGCGGGATCGTTCACCCCGTTGACATGGATCACGGCAACAACCCGCCGTCGCACCCGGAGTTGCTCAACGAGTTGGCGAAGGAGTTCGTCGCGCACAAGTACGACGTGAAGTGGCTGGTGCGCGAGATCGCGCTTTCGGACGCCTACCAGCGCTCCAGCGAAACGCCCGCCGGTCTCGACGACCCGCCGGCCGACCGGTATCTGGTCGCGGTGATGAAGCCGCTGACGCCGGAGCAGTTCGCCTACGCCGCGATGCAGGCCACCGGCCACACGGACGCGGAGCGCACCGCACTCGGCGCGAAGTGGACCGAGGCGCAACTCGATGCCCGGCTCGCGCCGCGAATGGGGCCGTTCCGCAGCATCCTCGGTCGCAGTCCCGAAGTGACCGCCGACGGCTTCTCCTCCACGCTCGACCAGACGCTATTCCTCAAGTACGGGGCCGCGGTCCGCGGGTTGCTTCCGCCGCGACCGGGCAACCTCGCCGACCGCCTCGGCAAGACCACCAACCCGGACGCGGTCGCCGACGAACTGTTCGCCGCCGTGCTCTCGCGCCGGCCCACCGCCGACGAGCGCAAGGACGTGGCCGACGCGCTGAAAGTGACGACGGACCGCGGCAAGACGATCAACGAACTGGTGTGGGCGCTCGTGGCGAGCGCCGAGTTCAGGTTCAACCACTAGAAGAGACCTAACCCCCCAACCCCCTTCCCTGAAGGGAAGGGGGAGCAATCCGACTCCCCCTTCCCTTCAGGGAGGGGGGCCGGGGGGGTGGGTCTGGAGAATCTCATGCTGCCGTGCAACTACGCCTGCAACACGTCCGCGCACACCTCGCGCCGCGCGTTCCTCGGTGCCACTGCGGCGCTCGGCATCAGCGGGTTCGCCAACCCGCTCGCCGCGAAGGAACTCGCCAAGTCCCAAAAGCGCGTGCTGGTCATCTTCCTCTCCGGCGGCGTCAGCCAGTTGGAGACGTGGGATCCGAAGCCGAACACCGACACCGGCGGGCCGTTCAAGGCGATTCAAACGTCCGCGACCGGCACGCGCATCTGCGAACTCCTGCCGCACACCGCCAAGCAGATGCACCGCATCGCGCTCGTGCGCAGCCTGAACTCGCAGACCGACGACCACGGCGTCGGTGAGAAGGTGATGCTCACCGGCCGCAAGCCGGAAGCCGGCATCACCTACCCGCACATCGGGGCGGTGTCGGCGCGGCTGCTCGGCGGGGCCGACGACGCGCTGCCCGGCCACATCCAGATTCTGCCGAAGGGCGGGAGCGGGTTCGGCGGCGGCGACGCCGCGTTCCTGGGGCCGAAGTTCGCCTCGGTGTCGCTCGGCGACGGCAAGCCGCCGGCGGACATCTTCCGCCCCGGCAACCTTTCGCCCGCCGAGGACGACGCGCGCGAGGCGTTCCGCCGGAAGCTCAACGACCGGTTCGCGAAGTCCCGCAAGTCGGCCGCGACCGACGCCTATACGGAATCGTTCACGCAAGCGGAACGCGTGGTGAAGCAGGCCGACGTGTTCGACATCGAGAAGGAACCGGCGAAGGTCGCGGACAAGTACGGCCGGCACGACCTCGGCCGGCACTTCCTGCTCGCCCGCCGCCTGCTCGAAGCCGGCGTCACCTACGTGAAGGTGTCGCACTCGAACTACGACACGCACCACGAGAACTTCGACTTCCACATCGAGCAGCTCGGCGAGATCGACCGCACCTTCGCCACGCTCCTCGACGACCTCGATCAGCGCGGGATGCTGTCGTCCACCCTCATCATCGTCAACTCCGAGTTCGGCCGCACGCCGACCATCAACCGCAACTACGGCCGCGATCACTGGTCGCGCGCCTGGTCGGTCGCGCTGGGCGGCTGCGGCATCAAGGGCGGGGCGGTCTCGGGCAAGACCAACG
>JAYUBA010001433.1:0-3025 GCA_043741075.1 Frigoriglobus sp. | reverse complement strand
TTGGGTCCGTTTCCAAACCTCCCAAACTACCAAGCCGCAAACCCAGACCAGCAAACGGTTTCGGAAGTACCTGCGCTGTAGTGCTAAGAAGGAAGGGGGGTTGGGGGGCGGTCTGGCTCCCCCTTCCTTCTTAGGGAAGGGGGGTTAGGCCAGTGCTATTCACAACTGAGTTTCACGGCTCGACGCTGGACTTGTGAGTTTGGAGCCGACGTTGGACGGAGGTGTGTGCGCCTTTCTGTTTCGCGGCGTGGCGGTGGGCTCGGGGCGATTTGTTGCGGGTCTTGTCCCAGCCCGGGTTCCACATCCGGCCCAATAACCGATCCAACAACGCCCTCACACTCTCCACCAGGGTCACCGCACTATATCGTCTGTAATGCCCTGCAACACTTGAAGTAGGTCGTCGTCGTTCCAGCCGGCTTTGAGCCGCTTCGTCGCGCTGCTTCCTTTGCCGGGAGCGTGTCGCAACAGCGACACCGCGACCCGGCGGATCATCGCCCGGTTCGCACCCGCGTGGCCCGCTCGCTTGCGGCCGTCGTCCTCCCGAAACACCACGTCGAGAATCCCGTGCAACCCGTTCTCGATACCCCAATGACCGCGAACCCAACCGGCGATCCCCTTCGCCGGCCCGCGATGGCTGGTGATGTCGTAATGCGTGCGGCTGGTGTTCGTGCCCCCAATCTCACGCCCCCGATTCACCGGCACCACCGCCGCGACATCCGCCCAACCCTCCGGCAACCCTTTCGGATCCCGGATCACTGCGACGTAACGCTGCTCACGACGCCCGTGGCCGTCTTCCACAGTCGAGTCGCCGTCGTGAGACACGTCGGCAAAGTCCCGCTCACACGCATCGGCGAACACCTGCTCGACGGCCGCGAAGAGGGTCGGTTGATGGCCTTTGACGGCCAGGAGGTAATCGCCCCCTCGCTCGCGAATTTGCTCGGCGATGGCCTCTTGGCACCCGGCCGCGTCGAGCGTCACCGACGCACCCTTCAACGCCCGTATCGAGAGCAACGCGGGGATCGCGGCGATCTCATTGGGCCCCTCCGGGACACTCACCGGGCCGAGCGTCAGCCGGCGGCTCGTCGCCCACGCACTCACCAGGTGCAGGCACCCGGTCGCCGGGGCCTTCTTCGACCCGCGAACCGACTTGCCATCGAGGGCGATGGGGATCCGTCCCGTCGCCTCACACGCCGCACTCATCCACCGGCCGAACGCCCGCGTAAACGCCACCGGATCGAGTTGGGCAAAGACCCGCTCGAACGTGTCGGCACTGGGGATCCCGTTGGGGAGCTTCAGATGACGGAGGAAGAACGCCTTCTTGGTTTCTCCGTACGCCTGGATCGAATCCCGGGACTCGGCCCCGCCGATGACGGCACAAGTGGCGAGGACGAGGATGTCGCCCAACCGGTGGAGCTCGTTCTCGGTTTCGCGACGCGGGTCCGGTACTTCAGCGAAGACAGCGATCAGGGGCAACGGCATCGGGGTTCCTCCGCGACACCCACGGTGTAGCCCCAAACCTCTACACTGTCACCACTTCATAGTGCGGGAACCCTGGGGGAAGTCGTGAGGAAGGTCGCCCGGTCGAATGCTCACATAGTTCCGATGCATCCAATCGGGCCACTCTTCAGGTTCTTCACCGCCGAACGTCAGCGGTAGCGATGGATCGCGCATGCCGCGGTGAAGCGCCAGCGGCTTGAGTCGGTCGATCAGTTCGGAACGGTTTGGATCGTCCTTGTGAATGAGGATGGCCATCCGGCTACCGCATGGTCATTGAGGTCGGTGGATCGTGTCCGTTCAATCTCGTTCCGAAAGGTAACGTGGCCGGCCGTTCGGCTCTGCAATTGGCGCAACGCCGAAACATTGCGTTTCAGGCCTTGCTGCAGCCGCTCTCCGAACTGGTCAAGCGTAGCTGCTTCCGTGAGGGGCCTTCCCGTGGAGTAGTCGATCCCACTCGTCCAGATCTTCATGAGTGCCTCGCGATCGGCAAGCGTCTGAGCCACTCAGACCGTGGTAAGAATTCGTTTCGGTTCGGCAAGCATATCCTTACCTAGTTTACCGAAACGTGGGCCATCTTGCTGTATCGCGTCCGGCTGAAAGGATGTCACCGAACGAGGTGCCCGCGCGAAGGGGGCTCGGCGTTCGCGAGTTTCGGGGGCGGCGGTGGCGCTCTGGGCGATCAGGGTTGCCGACTGGTGGTCGGATCGGACCGCACGGCCGAGAAGAAGATGAACGGGTACGGGTCGTCGCCGACCGCCCTGACCTTGCCCCAGGTGGCGGACGAGTTGAAGACCACCGCGCTGATGTGCGCGTGCGAGGCGTCCGTGAAGATGCCCAGGGGTAGCTCGACGCCGTTGTCCTTACGGACAACCTTCAACCGCTGGCCTTTGATGGCCGTGATCTTCGACGGGTCGTCGATGGACTCCTGCTCGTCGACGTAGTACCCGTACAGAACCGCTTCAATCGCCCTCTGCACCTGAAGGGTACCTGGCCGGCGGATCACGTGATTGACGTGTGAGTTATCGTGGATGCATCCGTTCCCTTCCTCGGAGGATGTCACCATGTCCGACTCGTCCGCCCGCTCCCGTTTCGACGCGGTCGCCACCCGGCGGTGGACCGAACGTCTCGAACGCTTCGCGACTGGCAACCACACCGTCGCCGCCTTCTGCGCGGCCGAGGGTGTCTCCCCGTCCAACTTCTACCTGTGGCGGCGACGCCTCGCCCAACCCGCTCCGCCCCCGGCCGTCGTGCCTATTCGCGTCACACCGCCTCCCGCGCCAGTGACGCCCATCGAACTGGCCCTGCCGTCCGGGACCGTCGTTCGGTTCCCCGCCGACGCCCGCCCGGAGTTGATCATCGCGGTTCTGCGTGGGTTGGAGGAACGCCCGTGCTGACCGTCCCGCCCACCACCAAACTCTGGTTCGCCTCCGCCGTTGATCTGCGGCTCGGATTCGACGGGCTCGCGAACTTGGTCCGCACCCAGCTATCCGCTGATCCGCTCTCGGGCCATCTGTTCGTTTTCACCAAT
>JAYUBA010001432.1:0-3026 GCA_043741075.1 Frigoriglobus sp. | reverse complement strand
CTTCCGGCTCGTCAGTGGCGTCTCCACCTCGACCGCACGAGGTATAAACTGGTGGTGCCGCGACTCGCGGAGGGGCGCGGCGCCCGCGGGCCTGAAGCTCAACGGTCGAGCAGGGTTCTCATAAAACCTTGGAAGTCGGTTCGACTCCGACCAGGCCCACTCCAGAAATCCGCCGCATCACCCCAGGTACGTCGGGCCGGTTAGCGCCAGACCGGGCGGCACCTTCCCCCGGCACGCGTCCGCGTCGAGGGCGAACAGCGGGGAGATTTCGATCGGGTGTAGCGGGTCGCCGTCGGGCGCGCGCGGGACGGCCACCCCCGCACCTTCCAGCCACCCCGCGTGCAGCCGCGACAGCGCCCGCCGCACGCTCGCCGGCGAGTCGGCCCCGGTCGCGTTCTTCAGCGGGGCGAACTCCTCGGCCCGGCCCGTCTCCATCGCGAGCCACCGGTCGGCCAGCGGCAGCGCGTCGAAGATGAACAGCTCGAACTTCAGCGCGTTCTCGACGGTCGGGGTGACCGTCAGGCCGGTGTCGGTGTCGAGGTGCGGAACCTTCTTGCGCGCGACGTGGTAGGCCAGCCCGCCGGTCCCGGTCACGCGGCGCAGGAACCCGACATCGAAGAGGTGGATCGCGGGGTTCCCCGCGCGGAACCGAAGGGTGCCGTTCGCTTCGCGCTCCGCGGCCGTCTCGGCGGGCATGTCGGAGTACTCCACGATGGCGCACCGGCCGCCGACCACCGCCAGCACCCCGACCTTCTCGCCGGGTTGCTCCTTGTACACCACCTTCGACGACGCCTCCGACCCGGCCGCGATGTGGCCGCCGAGGAACGCGGGGTCGCACACCTTCACCAGCGGGTTGTCCACCTGGAAGTAGAACACGTGGCGGACGCCGCGGGCTTCCATTTCGCCCAGCACCCCCGTTTCCGCGAGCGCGGTGAGCGTGCCGCCGTGCCCGTTCGGGCTGAGGAACAGGCGGCCGGGCGCTTCCAGCAAGATGCGCCCGGTCGCGAGGTCCACCGCCGGCATGGTCCCCTGTTGGAAGAAGTACACGTCGCCGCGGGGCAGTCCGAAGAAGCCGTGCGCGTGGAAGTACGCTTCCGTCTCGGCGTGGGTGGCCGGGCTGGTCATGACCAGGAGCGGCACCGGGCGGCCGTACCGCCGGGACACCGCGAGCACCTTCTCCGCGTGAATCTGGAACAGCGACGCGTCGGTCACCGGGCCGACCGGGAACATGCCCTTCGGCTTGTCGGACCCGAGCCGGCTGCCCTGCCCGCCGGCGACCAGCAGCACCGCGACCTCGCCCCGGCGCAGTGCCTCTTCGCCGAGCGCGCGCACCTCCGGCGGGACCGCACTCGGTTGCACCGGAATCGGGGCGATCAGTTCTCTTGAGGGGAGCGCGGCCGGCTCCGAACCGCGGTCGGCGTACAGGGCGCGCAAGCGGGGGAAATCGACCTTCGCGAGGACGGCCGTGAGGTCGGCGCGCGCGGCGGCCGAAAGGCGGTCCCACCCGAACGTCAGGTGCTGTTGCCCGTGGCGGGAAAGCTGCTCGACCAGTTCGCGGGGCGGTTGCGACATGACACCTCCGGGGCGCGCGATCGGGACTCCGACGGACTCGGTCACGATCACGATAGTGACGTTCGATTACACCGGCGATTCCGGCGCGGGTTCCTCACCGGCGGCGGGCGTGATGCCGAGCCAGAGGAGGCCGCCCGCGCCGCAGATCGCGCACGCCACCGCGATCGCGGTCGTCCAGCCGTAGTGCTGGCCCAACAGCGGCGTGACGATCGGGGCCAGCATCCCGACGCCGTTGCCGCCCGTGTTCAGCAGCGCGCACGCCAGCCCGCCGTTCCGCTTCTCCAGTGCGGGGGCCGTCGTCCAGAAGATGCCCTCGCACAGGCCCAGCGAACCCAGCGCCAGCGCGAAGCACAAGATGATCTCTTGCGGGTCCGTCGCGGAGACGCCCAACAGGCTGAAGCCGGCGCTCATAACCATGCCGACGAGCGCCATCGCCCGGCACCCCCAGCGCAGCCCGAGCGCGCGGCACAGCCGGTCGGACACCCACCCGCCGCCGGCCATGCCCACGGCCATCGCCATCGTGATGACGAACGCCGCCCGCCGGCTCTCCGCGTCGGGCAGCTTCAGTTCCTTACTGAAGTAATACTCGATCCAGTAGAAGAACATGTACTGCACGTAGCTGAGCGCGCCGTAACTGAGGGTCAGCAACACGAGGCTCCGGTTGCGGAGCAGCCCGACCGCTTCCCGGAGCGTGGCCCGCGTGCGCGGCGGTGCCGTGCCCCCGGCGCTCACGAGGTGCCGTTCCGCGGCGTTCGACCACCGGTGTTCCGCCGGCGCGTCCGCGGACAGCGCGTACCAGACGAGCGCGAACAGCACGAGCGCCGTTCCGCAGATCACGAACGCCGACTGCCAGCCCACGCGGTCCATCAGCCAGCCGAAGGTCGGGTAGGTCAGCGCGATGCCGACCAGCGCCCCGGCGGTGACGAGGCCGTTCGCGGTGGAGCGCTCGCGGAGCGGCACCCACAGCGACACGGCCCGCGCCGCGCCGGGGTGGAGCGGCACGCTCGTCGCGCCGGCCAGCCCGCGAATCACCAGCAGCGGGAGGAGCATCGCGGTGACGCTCAGCCCGGCCCAGCCGAGCGCGCCGGTGAGCGCGGCCCAGGAGCCTAAGCCCACGCCCATCGCGGTCATCGCCCGGCGCGGGCCGGCGCGGTCGATCAGGTAGCCGCCGGGCAACATGCCGAGCGTGTAGACGAGCAGGAACGCCGAGTACACCAGCCCCATCTGCTCCGCCGATAACCCGTCCGGGCCGATGAAGTGCGCGTTCGCGGCGACCGTGATGCTCACCCGGTTGAAGTGCGCGAGGAACGTGAAGCCCATCAACAGCAGCACGATCATCCAGCGGACGTTGGTGGGCTTCGCTTCGGACACGGTCGCACCAGGGGCATATGTAAGGGACCGAATCGTGCGGAATGGTCGTCATCCGCTTGCTTTGGTTTTGACCTCCCCCCTTG
>JAYUBA010001431.1:0-9836 GCA_043741075.1 Frigoriglobus sp. | reverse complement strand
CGGAGAGTCGGCCTATGAGACCCGCATGCGAGTAACCGCTCGCCGGCTTCCGGGTGACGCGAAACCCGAACGGAGTAAGTACGATGGCCACGGGAAAGAAACCGGCTTCGGACGCGGGCAAGCAGTTGGGGGACAAGAAGTCCACCCCCAAGGAGAAGGAAGTGGCGGCGTCCGATCTGGCCCAGGCGAAGAAGTCCAAGGATAAGGGCAAGAAGAAGTAGCCTACCCTTCAGTCGCCGGATAGACCTGATGTTCACCTCGGGGATGCAGAGGGTGCAACGCAGTCCCTCGGTCCCCAAGCACCTGCCGAGGGCGATGGTCACGGAGTTTCTGTCTTCCGCTACGAGTAACCCCACACTCGAAGCCCCGTCCGCGCGCTCCTGCGTACCCGACCGGGGCCGATCAGCGCGTGGTCGCGGTCACGTGGGACACGATCCGCTTGCCCGTGTCCACGTCCTTGAGGACGATCTGCACGTCGGCCTTGTTCTTGGCCAGGCTGACGGCGCAGAGCACCTCCTCCACGGTGTTGACTGCGAACCCGTTGCCGTGGGTGATGGAGAACCCGACATGCGGCAGGAGCGCGAGACCATCGGGCAGAGCTGACAACGTGCCGGGAGAGGTCGGTACCACCGGCCACCGTCACGGATGCGGAGCCGCGGAGCCGTCGATACTGCTGATACTGTCGGTCATGGTGGCGCCAAGCCGTCGTCACTGACGCGGACAGTAGGACCCGTCGATACTGCTGCTACCGCTGATAACTGGCTCCTCGCGGGCGCTGCTGGCGACGGTACCGTCACCGACGCGCAACCGCGTACCCGTCGGAACTGCTGACATCGTCGGTAACCCGTCCGGCGCGGGCGTACCGTTGCGACGGTCCCATCGCCGACGTGCCACCGCGTACCCGTCGATACTGCTGCTACCGCTGATAACCGACTCCTCGCGGGCGCAACGTTGCGACGGTACCGTCACCGACGCGCACCCGCATACCCGTCGATACTGCTGCTACCGCCGACACCTAGCCGCGCGGGCGCTTCGTTGCGACAGTATCAGCAGTATCAGCACCCCATTGGTCACGGCGCGAGCGCTCCCCTCCACACGAACACCTGACGCCATCCCACTCAATGCAGAGGGCAGGGCACCAACCCGGCCGGTCGCACGCGCTTTTGTTTAGCTCTGACGGGGCTACGTGTACCCCCGACCGGACGATGGCGGACAGCGTTCACAGATAACTGGACGGGCGGCCCGTTCTGGGGCGTAGGAGGCTCGCGGATCGGATTTGAGAGGCCTGCGCCGGTCTACCCTTGATGACCCCCTCCGGGCGCCCCGCGTCGCGTCGTTGCCGTTCGCCTTACGTGCGTCCGTTTCGCGAGGAGATTGCGTGCGAGCCAGAAGCAATGGCTCGAGGCGGCTGCTCCCCAACCCACTGGTGCGACTCGCTGTTGTGCGGTGCATTCCCACTCGGAATTGCTCAGAGTGCCTTGTTTCCGGCACTGGTGTTCAGCGAGGAGTGTCATTAATCACATATGGCAGGTCGCCCCGACGGCGGAAACGCGGCGAGGACGTTCAACGGTTAACGCCAACGTAACCGGTAGGCCAAGGGTACGCGCCCGACGGATCACGTGATTGACGTGTGATTTATGCTGGCTGGCATCCGTTTCCGTTCTCGGAGGTGGCCATCGTGCTCCACTCGTCTACCCGCTCCCGTGCAGACGCCGCTCCCCGGCGATGGGTCGAATGCTCCGCCGCCAGCCAAGACGTTGATTTCCGCGAAACCGATGTCGCTGCGTCGGGTACCGCATGTCGTTTGCCCGCGCAACCACTCACAGCGTCTTCAAGAACGCGATGAGGGCGTTGCGGTCCTCCGCGGGCAGTTCCAGCCCGAACGGGTGGCCCTTCACGGCCCGCGTCTTGGTTCCCGGAGAGCCTTTCCACCCGGACGGAACATAGTCATCCTTCAGCCGGCGCGGGTCGAACCAGTCTTCCAGCGTGGCGATCGAGCCGTTGTGCTCGAACGGGCCGCGATACCACACGCCGCGTAGCGACGGCACCCGGTAAAAGCCGGTTCCCTTGCGTGTGTTTAGAGCCAGATTGGGGTCGGTGCCGACGGACTTTTCGTAGATGTCATCCGCGGCGGGGTGATTGTCGGGAATCTTGAACCCATCGGCAGGCGTTAACGTGCTGCCGCCGTAGGAGTCGCCGCTGTGGCAACGGGCGCAGCGCTCGCGCTTGAAAAGCTCCTGGCCACGTTTCGCCAGTTCGTCCATCTTGTTGGGATTCGGCGGCGGCTTGAGCGCATAAACGTACTGCGCCAGTGCGTAGAGTTGCTCATCGGTATAGCGGACTTTCGACTTCGGATCGGGCAATTCGCCGAACGGCCGCCAGTTGCCGTAGGACATGTGCCGCTCCATGCCGCTCGTGCGCCCACCGATCAGGGCGGCATAGCGCATCAGGTCGCCCGGGGAGCGATGACGAAGCAGCCCCGTCGCGTCGAGATACTTCCGGTCCTTGATGCCGATCAGGTCAGGCAACTTCGGCACGTATATCGCACCTGTTCCGACGCGGAAAGACATGCCGGGCGGGGTGCCATCGAGCGCCGCAAGGAACTCGTCCAGTTTCATCCGGTCGTGCTGTTTTCCCGGCTCCGGGTTCCAGGGCATGTGCGGTCCCGGAATGGCGAGCCGCACCGACTCCATCGCGGCTCGCTCACCGTTTTCCTTGAGACTGGCACGAACGTCCTGGGCGAATCGACTACTGAGGGGGAAGTTGCCCTGAGCGCCGGTGATGAGCGTTCCCGCGAGCGGGCCGGCGCGAAGCACGCGCGTGTGGCAGCGGGCGCAGTTCGCGCCCTCGATCTTGACCTCCTTGACCTCACCCTTCTTACGGATCACGTAACGGAAGCCCGGCAGGGTGCCGTCCGCGGCGACCGGGACGTCGAGACCCTTGTACCAGTCTGGATCGTGCGCGTCCGCAACGCTCGGCCCCCGTCCGGAGTCCGGGGCGTGGAACACGAGTTCCCCGGCCTTGATCCAGTCCGCCTCGGTCCGGAATTGCATCGGGTCGAACGGGATCGTTTCCGGCTCCTTCAGGCGGAGCGCCTCCATGTATCCCTTCGGTTCCTTATCCGGGTGATAGATCGGATAGCTCCTGGCGATCGGGAGGACGGGCACGGCGTTGTAGAACTCCAGTGGCGCGTGCTTCACCGGTTTGTCGAGGCCGACGAGCGGCAGTTCCATCTCGTGAAGCTTCTTCTCATCCCACGTTTTGGGGACGCCCTTCTCCTGCGCCTTCGTTGCTGCGACGACAAACAACACCGCGATGCCGACAAACGCGGCAACCAGAGGGCGTGACAACCAGTGCCGGAATGACATGACGAAACTCCCGTAGCGAACCCGTCCGCCTCCACCGTCGAACAGCCCCGAGAGTAGCCCTCGTTGACCTCGACCAGCACCGTCCGGCGTATTCGTACACTGACATGGTTCACCCGACGCTTTCAAGTGGCTCTCTGACACTGAACTCGGTTCAGGCCGGTGAACGGGTTGTCTGGTTCGCAGGTTGCGCTGTGCCGATCAGGTTACGAGCAGCATCCCGGCCCGGCGAATCACGTAGCGCATCGGATGGGCGTACAACGCCGTTCGGCCCTCTGGTCCGCGACTAGCAGGCTCGGCGCGAGTTGATCTGTGCCGTTTACCGGGCGGTCACGTCTCGCACGGTTTGGTCCCGCGCATGGTTCAACAGCCATCGGTCCGGGAGCCAGTCGAGGAGTTGTTTGGTCGTCGGCTTCTCACCCAACGCGAACACCCCCGGCAGCGCGTCCCGCAGGTAGGCGAACGGGTCGATCCCCAGATGCTTGCAGGTGCCGACGACGGAATACAACACCGCCGCCGTCTGCCCGCCCACTTCGCTCCCGATGACGCCCCACGCGTTCCGGCCAAGGGCGATCGCGCGAAGCGTCCTCTCGGAGAGGTTATTGTCCAGGGCCAAGAAGCCCTGTTCGAGGTATCGCTTCAACGCAACCCAGTTGTTCGAGGCGTACCCGATCGCGGTCCCCATCGGCGACTTCGGCAACGCACCCGGCTTCTGTTCGCCGAGCCACTTCGACAGTTCCTCCCACACCGGCTCAGAGTCGCGCTGCCGGAGTTGGCGGCGTTGCTCTTCGCGCTGCCGCCGAAGCTCCCGTTGCGCCGGGTCGTCCGACGGCGGCAGCAATGGCGGCAACGCTCGCTCGATGGCGTACAACCGGCCGATCATCTCCAGCGCCGAGACCGCCCGCTCGTCACCAGCATCACTCGCGGTCACGAACTTACGCCGGGCGTGCGCGACGCAGCACACGTGCTTGACCTTGTCGTCGTCGTAGAGCCCTTCGTACTGGGCCAACGCATCCGCCTGGAAGTAGCCCTTGTAACCCTTGAGAAATTGTGTCGGTCCGTCGGCCGTGTAGTTGCTCGTGAAGTCGAAGACCACGTAGGGGTAATCGGCGTCCCCGATGCACACCCACAGGTGCGCCTTTGTCGTGCGTGTGGAACCCGGCACCCGCAACTTCACGCCCGTGTCGTCGCCGTGGATCACACGCGACAACAGCAGTCGCGTGTGCATCAAATCGTACAGCGGCGTCAGCAACTCGGACGCCCGGAACAGCCAGTCACCCAGTGTCGAGGACGCGATCGTCAAACCCGACCTCGCCAGTTGACCGTAAGCGTCCGGTGAGACTTTCAATTACCCACAAGTCGGGCGGTCGGAACCAAGGGGGTCGAAATCAACTGGAAAACGCGGCTGATGACGACTCCGAACCCCGAAACCAGCGGGCCAGGTCTTCCGCCATAACTGCTGCCGAAGAAATGTTTTCGGGACTTGTGGGTAATTGCAAGCCGGTGAGAGGTCAGATGGCGGTTCGGGGGTCGGATTTCCCGCGCTCACGCCGTCCGCATCCGGTACACTCGGGCGAATGTCCGAGGTGACCCGTCTACTTGATGCCGCCGCGGCCGGCGATCGCCGCGCCGCGGGCGACTTGCTCCCACTCGTCTACGACGAGCTGCGGAAGCTCGCCGCCGTGCGCATGACCGCCGAGTCGCCGGGCCACACCCTTCAGCCCACCGCCCTGGTCCACGAGGCGTACCTCCGGCTGATCGGCCCCACGGGCGAGAGCCGCTGGGATAACCGCGGGCACTTCTTCGCCGCTGCCGCCGAAGCTATGCGACGCATCCTGGTGGACGCCGCCCGCCGCAAGCGGGCCGACAAGCAAGGCGGCGACCGCCGGCGGGTCGAGCTGCCCGACGTCCCGGGCGAGCCCGACGTTGCGGACGAACGACTGCTCGCCCTGGACGCGGCCCTCACCCGCCTGGCCGCCGAGGACCCGGTCGCCGCCCGGGTGGTCGCGCTCCGCCACTTCGCCGGCCTGTCGATCGAGGACGCGGCCGCCGCCCTCGGCATCTCCCGGGCCACCGCCTACCGCCACTGGACGTACGCCCGGGCCTGGCTCAAGGACGCCGTCGCCGGGGCCGACCCGGGCTGACGAACTTTTTTCCGGATTCCGTGAGACGAACGGGCGGAGTCCTCGCATTGGGGGGTGACCCCGAACCCGGAGCAGCCATGCCCACAGACCCGACCCGCGTCAAAGCGATCTTTCTCGAAGCCGCCGAGTTGCCGGACGATGCGGCCCGGGCGGCGTACCTGGACCGGACCTGCGGGGCCGACGCCGGGCTGCGGGAGCGGGTCGAGGCGCTGTTCCGGTCCCACGACCCGGACGGCAGCTTCCTCGGCACCCCGGCGGCCGTGATCCCGGGCCCGGACCACGCCGCCACCCGGGCGTTCGAACCGCACCCGGATCACGCCGCCACCCGGACCGGCGGAGGGAGTTCCTCCGACGACGAGGTGCCGCTCGGGTTCCTGGCCCCGGCCACGCGGCCGGACTCGCTCGGCCGCATCGGCCACTACGAGGTCCTCCAAGTCATTGGGCAGGGCGGGTTCGGGATCGTCTTCCGGGCGTTCGACGACGTGCTGCACCGGGTCGTGGCGGTGAAGGTGCTCGCCCCGCAGCTGGCGGCCACGTCGCCGGCCCGGAGGCGGTTCGTGCGGGAGGCCCGATCCAGCGCCCAGGTGCGGCACGAGAACGTGGTGCAGGTGTACGAGGTCGGCGAGACCCCGCTGCCGTACATCGCCATGGAGTTCATCCCCGGCGAGACCCTCCAGGAGCGGCTCAACCGCATCGGGCCGGTCGAGCCGGCCGAGGTCGTGCGGATCGGCCGCCAGATCGCCGAGGGGCTGGCCGCCGCCCACGCCACCGACCTGATCCACCGCGACATCAAGCCGGGCAACATCCTGCTGGAGGGCGGGGCCGGGCGGGTGAAGATCACCGACTTCGGGCTGGCCCGGGCGGCCGACGACGCCAGCATCTCGCAGAGCGGGATCATCGCCGGCACGCCGATGTACATGGCCCCGGAGCAGGCCCTCGGGGCCAAACTCGACCAGCGGGCGGACCTGTTCAGCCTCGGCAGCGTCCTCTACCAGATGGCCGCCGGCCGGGCACCATTCCGAGCCAACAGCACGGTCGCGGTGCTGAAGCGCGTCGCCGAGGACACGCCGCGAGACATCCGGGAGATCGTCCCGGAGGTGCCGCAGTGGCTGTGCGACATCATTTCCAAGCTGCACGCCAAGAACCCGGACGACCGCTACCAGTCGGCCCGCGAGGTGGCCGACGTGCTCGCCGACTGCGAGGCGCAACTGAAGGCCAACTCCAGGTTGAAGGATTTCAGCCGGATTCCACGGGGCAAGGCGCGACCTTCGGGGCGGCGGAAGTGGGTGGCCGCCGCGGCCGTGCTGTTGCTTCCCGTGATCGCGCTCGCCGTGACGGAGTTCGCCGGGGTGACGCACCTGGTGCGGTCCGAGCGCGACCCCATCAAGCCCGACCCCATCAATCCCGGCCAAGAGCCGAGTTCTCTCGAAGTGCCGCGAACGGCGGCCGACGTGCTGCCGTTCCTGGCCGGGAATTGGAAGACGACGTCGCCGCCAACCGTCCCGAACCTCCCGCCGGACACGGGGCGCGACGCCCAGTACACGACATTCGACTTTGTCGCCGGCGGGAAGTTCCTCCGCCAGCGCGGGATGAGACACGCGATCTTCGCCTTCGACGCCGAGAAGGGCGTCCTGCGCCAATGGGCGGCTGCGTCCGCGGCCCCCAGTGGCCTCATGTGGGGACCTGCTGTCGGCTTGTTCAACCCCACCAATCACACGGTGACGTGGACCGTCCGCTCGGGCGGAGGAAACGAAGTCACCCACCAGGGGGATCATGTTGACGCCAATACGATCGACCTCCGGGCCTTTCTGCGGGACGCGAAGGACAACGTGGTGCAGAATTTGCCCGTACGGCTGACCCGCGTCCACGGCCCCGTGACACTTCCGGATTGGCCCGCCGCCCCGACCCGCCCGCCGGAGATGAAGATCCTCGACCGGCTCGTCGGGGAGTGGCGCAACGAGGTAACGGTCCATGACGTCGCGCAGCCCGATCAGTCGAAAGTCCAGACGGGGCGGGTGAAGGTCGAATTGATCCTCGGCGGCCGGTTCGTCGAATCAATCGGCACCTCCGAAACCGTCGACCACAACGATTATGCGCTGGCCTGGTATGACTCCGACGCGAAGAAGTACCGCCAATGGCTCTTCAACGGCAGCGGCAACTTCATCGAAATGACGGGGAGGTGGGACGAGGCAGCGAAAACGTTGACCTGGGCCTCGTCCGACGGTGGGTACGAGCGGCGGTGGGACTTCAAGGATGACGACCTCCACGGATTCTGGAACGCCATCCGGGCCGCGGACGGCAAGGTCCTCAAATCGAGCGACGGTGTCTCTCGCCGCATCGCCCCGAGCACACCGCCGCCGACGTACACGAACGGCATCGGCATGGAGTTCGTGAAGGTTCCGAAGGGCAAATCGTGGCTGGGCGGGGGCAAGGACAAGCTGGGCGACAAGGAAGTGGAGATTCCGGCCGACTTCTACCTGGGCAAATACGAGGTCACGCAGGAGCAGTGGGAGAAGGTGATGGGCGAGAACCCCAGCCACTTCTCGCGCATGGGCGAGGGCAAGGACGCTGTGAAGGACATTTCCGATGCAGACCTCAAGCGGTTCCCGGTGGAAATGGTGTCGTGGGACCAGTGCCAAGTGTTCGTGGCGAAGCTGAACCAGCGGGAGAAGGAGGTTGGCTGGGTCTACCGGCTGCCGACGGAGGTGGAGTGGGAGTACGTGTGCCGCGGCGGCCCGATGGCGGACAAGGGGGACAGTGCCTTCGACTTCTACCTCGCCAAGCCGACGAACACCCTGCTGCCGGAGCAGGCGAACTTCGGGCCGGACGGGGGACTGAACCGGACGTGCAAGGTGGGGTCCTACGCGTCGAACCGCCTGGGGCTGTTCGACATGCACGGCAACGTGTTCGAGTGGTGCGACGACACCTTCAAGGACCCCCGCTTCAGCGAGTTGCACCGGGTACACATAGGCGGCTCATGGCACGCCGAATCCGCAACCTGGTGCCGGGCGGGCGGCATCGTCGCGGACGTTCCGTCGAAAGCCTCCAACTACCTCGGCCTCCGCCTGGCCCGCGTTCCGGTAAGCGCTCCGCCAGAAGCGAAGACGCCGCAGATTGGCACCACCCCGTTCACCGACGCCGACGTGAAGCGGATCGCCGCGCTGCCGGCCCCCGAGCAGGTCGAGGAGGTGCGGAAGGAGTTGGTGCGTCGCAACCCCGGCTTCGACGGCCAGGTGGAGCACAAGATCGAGGGCGGCGTGGTCACGGAATTCGGGATCGTGACCGACCAGGTGACGGACGTCGCCCCGGTCCGGGTCTTCAACGCGCTGCGGGTGCTCAACCTCAGCGGAACCCAAACGAAATGGCGCGGCAACGGGCAGCTCGCCGACCTGTCGCCGCTGGCGGGCATGAACCTGGCGGGGCTGACGCATCTGAACCTGAACTATACGCACGTAACGGACGCCGGGCTGGCGAACTTCAAGGACTGTAAGAACCTGACGGTCCTCGGACTGGACAACACGCAGGTAACCGACGCCGGGCTGGTGAACTTCAAGGGCTGCACGGGCCTCACGAGCCTCTCCTTGAGCCGGACGCGGGTGACCGACGCGGGGCTGGCGAACTTCAAGGACTGTAAGCAGTTGACGCGCCTGTACCTGGATAGCGCGCCGGTCGGCGACGCGGGGGTGGCCCATTTCCGGGAGTGCGAGAACCTGACCGTACTGCATTTGGGGTTCACGCGGGTCACCGACGCGGGGCTGGCACGCCTCAAGGACTGCAAGAAGTTGGAGCGCCTCAACCTGGCCGGTACCTCGATCGGCGACGCGGGGCTGGCCCACCTCAAGGACTGCCGGGCGCTGAAGTGGCTGCACATCTGGGGCACCGAAGTCACCGACCTGTCCCTGCTCAAGGGGATGTCGCTCAAGGAACTTTCCTGCGACTTCCAGCCCGACCGCGACGCCGAGATCCTGCGATCCATCAAGACGCTGGAGACGATCAACGGCAAGCCGGCCGCGGAGTTCTGGAAGGACGTCGAGAAGAAGTGACCGCCGGCCGCCGTCACCCCACCCGGCGGGGTGACGCGGCGCGGGACTTCGCCCACCTGTCCGGCAGCAGGTCGCTCAGGTCGGTCCCGGCCCGCCGGTGGGCAACTCCGTCAGGACGGGCGTCGGGTAGGCCCACGGGTCGAGGCCGTACCGCTTGACCGAGGCGGCGGCGCTCAGCAGTGGGCGCGTTGAGTTCGGGCGAGGCGTGTTTGGAAATCAGTTGCTGGCGGGGCGCTGTTTGGCCCAGGCGTCGGGCAACAGATGCGTCACGTCGGCCGGTTTGG
>JAYUBA010001430.1:0-3029 GCA_043741075.1 Frigoriglobus sp. | reverse complement strand
GGCGGGCTGACGCCGCGCCGCTCGCCTACTCGCTTCCGACTCGGGCTTGACCTTCAGCCGCTCGCACGATTAGGCTGCTGCCCCAACTCGTTTGAGGGAGGTGGACGTGAGCATCCGAACCGTTCTCGTGTCGGCCGCAGTGCTAGCCCTCTGTGGGGCCGTGTCTTCGCAGCCGCAACCGCCGCTTCCGCCTCTGCCGTCCCCGCCGGGCGGTCCGCCAGCGGCGGTCACGCCGCGACTCGATTTCTACCCGCCCGCGCCGTCGCCCGCGCTGTCGTTCGTCGTTCCGCACGCCCTGCCGTCGCCGCCTCCGGAAAAGACGGTCGAAGAACTGCTAAACGAACTGGAGCGCGTGCAGGCGGAGAAGGCCGCGCTGGAGAAGAAGGAGCAGGAGTTGAAGGCGACCGTTCGCAAGAAGCTGGAGCAGCAGGCCGAGCGGCTTCAGAAACTGGGCGTCGCACCGAAAGACGCCAAGATGCCGGACCGCGTCGGGCGGATCATCATCGAGGGCAACGACGCGAAGGACGAGAAGAAGATTCTCGAAGCGGTGGGGATGCGCCCCGGTCAGGTGCTGCAATACCCGGCGCTGGAACTCGCGCGCGTCAAACTCGAGAAAGCCGGGTTCCGCGGCGCGACGGTCGAAGTACTGCCCAACGAGCTCGACAGCACGTTCAAGGACATCCGGGTGAAGGTTACCGAACCGGACGTGAACCCGCCGGCCCCGAAGTGACCGCCGTTCGGCTTGCACTTCCCCCGCCGCTTCGCTATTCCCCGGCCGCCCAAGTTCCGCGCCGGGGTTCCTCATGCCGCTGCCGGTGGCCCTCAGCCTCGTTGACGTGACCGTCCGCTACGGTGCCCGCGTCGCCGTGGACCGCGCCTCGCTCGACGTGCGCCGCGGCGAAATCGTCGGCCTGCTCGGCCCCAACGGGTCCGGCAAGAGCACCACGCTCGCGGTCGCGGCCGGCGTGCTCGAACCCGCGTCCGGCACCGTGACCGTCGAAGGGCGCACGCGCGTCGCCGACCCGACCGCGTTCGCCATGCGCGTCAGCCTCGTGCCCCAGGAACCGGCCGTTTACGACGAACTGACCGCGGCCGACAACCTCACGTTCTTCGGCCGGCTGTACGGCCTCGCGGGCACCGACCTGCGCCGCCGCGTCGCCCGCGCGCTGTCGCGGGTGAAGCTCACCGACCGCGCGGCGCACCGCGTCTCCACCTTCTCCGGCGGCATGAAGCAGCGGCTGAACCTCGCCGCCGCGCTGCTGCACGACCCGCCCGTTCTGCTGCTCGACGAGCCGACCGCGTCGCTCGACCCGGCCAGCCGCGGCGCCCTGTTCGCCGACCTCACCCGCTTCCGCGACGACGGCCACGCGATCCTGCTCACCACGCACCACGTCGATGAGGCCGAGAGCGGGTGCGACCGCGTCGCGGTGCTGGAGAAGGGGAAGTTGGTCGCGTGCGGAGTGCCGGCGGAGTTGCTCCGCGCCCGACCGACCGACCGCGCCGTGTTGTACGGCCACCTCCGCACGCGCCCGCCGAAGTTCCTGGAACGCGCGATCCGCCGCCGGCTCGCGCCGCGCGCGGAACTGGAGATCACCGGCCGCCGCTTGCGGCTGTCGGCGGACACGAGTGAGGAGTTGGGGTACGCGCTCGCGTCGCTGTTGGCCGAAGGGATCGAGTTGGAGGCGTACCGGACGCCGGCCGGCGCGCTGGAGCGCGTATTGCGGTCGGACGCCGCGGTCGGCCCTGATACGTCCCAGTCCCAGGGCGTTGCCCTGGGCTAAGGGATCGCAGGCTTTCAGCCTGCCTTCAAGCCCCGAATGGGGCGGGATTCCTCAGCCCAGGGCAACGCCCTGGGTTCCGAACGGAGCAACGCCCTGGGTTCCGAACGGGGCAACGCACTGGGTACCGAACGGAGCAACGCACTGGGAGCGTATGAGCCACCTTTCGCTGACACTCGCGCTCGCCCGCAAGGACTGGCGGCTCTTCTGGGCCGACCGGCGGGCGGCGGCGCTGTGCTTCGTCGTACCGGTGCTGCTCGCGTCCGCGTTCGGCACCGTCTTCCACCGCCCGGCCGCCGACGCCGACACAAAGCTTCCGGTCGTGGTGGTGGTCGAGGATGACGGCCCGTTCACGCGGCGGGTCGCGGCCGACCTGCTCGCGTCGCCCCGGCTCGACGCGACGGAAGCGCCGCGCGCCGACGCGGAAGCGGCGGTCGCGGAGCGGCGCGCGGTGGCCGTCGTGCTGCCGGCCGGGTTCGAGCGGTTGAAGGCGTGGCAGCCCGGCGCGGACGGCGAGCGGCCGGAACTGCGCCTGCTGCACCACCCGAACGCGACCGCCGAGCGGCAGTGGGCGGAAGGCGTCGTCACCGAAATCGTGATGAAGAGCGTGGCGCGTGAAGCGTTCGGGGCGACCGAGAGCGAGTCGGCCCCGCCGTTCAAGGTGGACGCCGCGGCCGTGTCGCCGCACGCGGGCGCGCACTTCAACTCGTACTCGCACAGCTTCTGCGGGATGACGCTGCAATACCTGCTGTTCTGGGGCATGGAGAGCGGGCTGCTCCTGCTCCGCGAGCGCCGCCGCAGCGTGTGGACGCGGGTGCGGGCCGCCGCGGTGCCGCTGTCGTGCGTGCTCGCGGGCAAGGCGCTTGCCACCGCGTTCCTCGCGCTCCTTCAGGTGGCGGTCACGTTCGGCGTCGGCTATCTGGCGTTCGGCGTGACCATCGACGGCTCCGTGATCGGCTTCGCGCTCCTGGCGGTCGCCGCGTGCGGGCTGGCCGCGGCGACGGGTCTGCTCGTCGCGGCGCTGGGTGGAACGGAGGGCCGCGCGCGGAGCGTGAGTATCCTGCTGATCCTCGGCGTGTCGATGCTCGGCGGGCTGTGGGTGCCGGGGTTCCTGCTGCCCGCGTGGGCGCGGGACGTGTCGCTCGCGCTGCCGACGACGTGGGCGATGCGCGGCCTCGAAGCGGTGACGTGGCAGGGCGGCGGGTTGCTCGCGGCGCTGCCGAGCGTCGCGGCGGTGGCCGGCTTCGCGCT
>JAYUBA010001429.1:0-3029 GCA_043741075.1 Frigoriglobus sp. | reverse complement strand
GGGAACGCGGCGTGAACCACGGCCTCGATCTCCGCGGCGCTCGGCGCGAACGCGCCGATGTTGTAGATGGCCCGCGTCAGCTTCGCCCGCGGCGCGCCCATCAGCCGGAAGATCGAATCGACCGCGTCCGGCATCGCCATGAACGGGATGCGGGTGTCCGGCCGCACGAAGCACGCGTAGGGCTTGCCGGCGGCGGCGGCGTGAATCATCTCCGGCGCGTAGTCGCTCGTGCCGCCGCTGGGCACCGTTTCCGCGGAGATGAGGCCCGGGAACCGGATGCACCGGAAGTCCACCTTCCCGCTGATCGTCTCCGCGGCGAGTTGCTTGTAGTGTCGTGAGTAGTACCTCCCCAAATGCTCGCAATAGAGCTTGTTCGCGCCGTACATGGTGGTCGGCACGTTGTACTCGTCCTCCTTCACCTTCCCGGCTTTGGTCTTCACTTGCAAGGTCGGTAGGCCGAACGCGGCGACGCTCGACGGGTAGAAGAACGCGACCGGGCGGCCGTGGCTCTCGCCCTGCTTCTGCGCGAACTCGAGCATGTTGAGCGTGCCCTCGACGTTCACCTTGTGGGCGAGCGCCGGGCTGAACTCGCTGCGGGTGGAGAGGAGGGCGGCGAGGTGGTACACGCGGTCCACCTCGTACTGCGCGAGGATGCCGTCGAGGAGCGCCGGGTCGAGGATCGAGCCGTTCACCGCTTGCCGCACCTTCGCGACTGATTCGGGCGGCAGCGGGTTGAGGTCGAGGGTGACGATGGGCCGGTCGGGGTCGCCGGCGGCGAGCCGCGCGATGAGTGCGTGGCCCATCTCGCCCGACGCGCCGGTGATGAGGACAGAGGGTTTGCGTGACATGAGGCGTGTTATACGCGACGCCCGTCGCACGGCGGCTACTTCTTGGCCGCGAGCCACTCGGCCAGTCCCGTGATCTGCGCGTCCGAGAGCTTGTCGCCGAACGCCGGCATGAGCTTCGCGCCGGGCTTGGCGGCCCGCGGGTCGCGGATGTACGCGGCGAGGTAGTCGGCGGTGATGCCGGTCTGCCCGCCGATCTTGTCGAGTTTCGGCCCGCGGGAGCCGCCGATGCCCGGCCCGCCCTTCTCGCCGGCCCGCGCGTGGCACTGCGCGCAGTGCTGGTCGTACGTGCCCTGCGGCCCGGCCGCGACCGGCGCGTCCTTCCCGCACCCGGCCAGCCCCAGTGCGCTGACCACCAGCGCGAACGCCCACCGACCCGCCATGACGACGCCCCTTCGGAACGGGATGACCGAACGGGATCAGTGTAAGGAAGTGCGGTCGCGGATGTCAGAGGCGCTGCCGCGGGTGGTAAATCACTTCGTAGATCAACACGACGTTGCTTTCCCCGAACACCTCGAAGGTGGCACTGAGCGGGGGTAGAATGATAACCCGCTCATGACCCGCACGCGACTCGCCTTGCTCATCGGGATTGTCGCTCAGTGCGAGTTCGATGTCGGCAGCCGCCTGGCGCAGGGCGGCCACATCGCGGCTCGTCTCGTAGGCGTAGAAGGCCGCGTCATGAAGCGCGTTTCGGAGCCGCCGTCGCCAGACGACGCGATAATTCATCGGGTCGCCTCCCACCGGCGCTTCGCGTCGTCGATCGCAGCCAGCACCTCGGCCGTGCTCACCCCGCCGTGTTCGAGCATCTCGGCGCGCGCCTCCGCGAGTCCTTCTTTGGAGAGCGGGGGCAGGAGGAACGACATGATGCGATCGTAGGACGCGTTCGGTACGAACGTCCCGATGACGTTGCCGCTCGCGTCGGCGATCTCGACGGACTTCGTCGCGGCGCTGAGTTTGGCGAGCGATTCGGCGTCGGGTGTGACCCTGCTCATGATAAGCCTCCGTTGGGTTCGTTCAGTATACCACGGCTCGTTTGCCGCGTAAGGTCACACCCGCGGTTGCACGTCGCGCCAGCGGGCGCGGACCTGCGCCGGGGTCGCGGTGCCGGTCACCCCGATCTGCTGAATCGTGATCGACGCCACCAAGTTGCCGAACGCCGCCGCCTGCTCGTGCGTCGCCCCGCTCACCATCGCCGCCGCGATCCCCGCCGAACAACTGTCCCCCGCCCCGCAGATGTCGATGGGATCGAAGACTGGATACGCGGGCACAGATAGGCTGCTCGCGCGACTCACTTCATCATCTCGAACCTTCGGTCGGCAGACTTCGATCCCGCCTTCACCCCAGGTGCAGAAGACGTATCCGCAGACCAGAGCAGCCAATTCGATTGCCTGCTCGATCATCTGTCGCGCCGGGATGTCGTACATGCCGGGATTGACGGCGTCGCACATCTCCGCCAAGTTCGGTTTCACGCACACGTTGCGGAACAGCCCGATCTGCTCGCGGCTGTCGGCCAACACGAACTTCGTGTGGTCGCCTTCGGCGAGCTTCGCGATGTGGTCGCGCACGCGTGCCGTCACCACGCCGCAGTCGGCTTCGCTCACCTGATCGAGCACGAGCAACGCGTCCAACTGCGGCCAAGCCTCATCGAGCAGTTCGATGATGTGGTCTTGAATGCCGTCCGGTGTCGGGGTGCGGTTCTTGATGTCGAGCCGGTTCAGCTCCTCCGTGCCGAGCATCGGCTTCGTGTAGGTCGGCGTGCGGCGATCCGGCGCGGAGATGATGCCGCCTTGTTCGACTGCGGGTAGCGCGCGGAGCGCCTGACGCAGTTCGTAGCCCTCGCCGTCGTCGCCGATGCACGCGATGGGGTAGATGCGGCCCACGCCCAGCGCCGCGAGGTTGTTCAGCACCGTGCCCGCGGCACCGGGGTAGCTCCGCACCCGCGTCACCTGGTACGCGGTGAGGCCCGTTTCCACCGACGGCTCGTTCCGCGCGGGGTCGATGTCCAGGTAGCGGTCGAGGAACAGGTCGCCCAGCACGCCGACGGTGCGGTTCGGGACGGTGGCGAGGACGTGTTCGACGAGTTCGGTGGTGAGCATGGTCACTTCCCCTCGGGCGTGCCGCAATGGGAAGGTTATATCTATTGACGAGCCGGAAGCGTCAGCGACGGACAACGCTGTCCGTCGC
>JAYUBA010001428.1:0-3042 GCA_043741075.1 Frigoriglobus sp. | reverse complement strand
GGGAGAGGGATTGGCAACCGCAAGACCGACGCGAACTGCGATCGCCACCCTCTCCCGCAAGGGGAGAGGGGAAGAATCATACCCTGAACTCCCACATGAAGCACTCCAGCGCGCCGTTGAAGAACGGCTCCTTGTGGACCACCTTCAGCCCGACCTTCTTCGCCAACATACTGTTGCTGGTGAACACGAACAGCCGCCACCCGCGCCAGTGCGCCGTTGCGGTCTGACCGATGCGGGCGTACAGGCCGATCAGTTCCTCTTCTTCGCCAATCCGCTCACCGTAGGGCGGGTTGCAGATCAGCATACCGGGCGCGCCGGCCGGCGGGCGCGCGTCGCGCACTTCCAGCTTCTCGAACGAGAGCAGGTGCCCGACGCCGGCCGTGCGGGCGTTGCCGCGGGAGAAGTCGATCGCGTCCTGGCGCACGTCCGAACCCGCGATCGGCACAGGCAACACGGTGCGAACGGCGCGCCGGGCGTCGTCGCGGATCGCGTTCCACAACTCGCGGTCGAAGTCGGGCCAGCCCTGGAACGCGAACCACTTCCGCGTCAGCCCCGGCGGGCGGTTCAGCGCGATCCACGCGCCCTCGATGCAGAACGTGCCGGACCCGCACATGTGATCGACGAGCGGGGTGGTCGCGTTCCAGCCGGCGCGGAGGAGCAACCCGGCCGCGAGCGCCTCGTTCAGCGGCGCGACCGTCTGAATCGGCCGGTAGCCGCGCTTGTGGAGCGAACTCCACGAGCTATCGAGACTCAGGATCGCGCGGTTCTTGGAGACGTGCAGGTTCAGCCCGATCATCGGCTGTTCGGTGTCCACGCTCGGCCGGCGACCGGTGCGGTCGCGGAACTGGTCGCAGATCGCGTCCTTCACCCGCCGCGCGGCGTACTGCGAGTGCGTCATGGCCGAGTCGCGGACGTTGCAATCGACCGCGAGCGTGTGGTCCGGGGTGAGGTAGTCGTTCCAGTTGATCGACCGCACCGCCTCGTACAGTTCGTCCGGGGAGTGGCAGTCGAACTCGTGGATGGGCCGCAGTACGCGGACGGCGGTGCGGAGCCACAGGCACGCGCGGTAGAGCATCGCGGCGTCGCCGTGGAACGTGACCCCGCCGCGGCCGGGCGTCACGGCGGACGCTCCAAGACCGGTCAGTTCGCCCGCGAGGACCGGCTCCAGTCCGCGGGCGCATGTCGCGAAGTAGCGTGTCATTAGCCCAGGTGTCGGATCAGGAGAACGATACCGGCGACGAACCCGCCCGCGGCGACGACGGACAGGAGGATGAGCCGCTGCGTGTACCACATCTCGACGCCCTTGCCGAACCGCGCGCCCATGAGGCCGGACTCGATGCCGGCGGAGATGAGCAGGTCCAGCGGCAGGGCCAGCAGGTACACGATGATCCGCGCCTCCCACCGCGGCAGGCCGACGGCGGCAGACGCCTCGTGGACGAGCGTTTCCAGCAGGGCGACCGCCATCACCAGCGACAGCCACGCGACGAACATGATGCCGGCCGCGACCAACACGGTCGGCTTCGGCAGCCCGCACAGGACGCACGACCAGCGGTAGATGAACGTGACGAGGAACAGCGCCAGCGGCACCATCATCAGCAGGAAGAAGCAGAAGCAGAGCACACCCACCACGGCAACTTCCTCGCCCGACTTCGGTACGCTCGCCTACGGCCCGCGGCTACCCGACTCACCCCTCTGACGGCGCCGGGTACTGCTTGCACAACTCGATCACGCCGCCCTTCACGCGCTCGGTCACGGCCGCGTCGGCCGGGTGCGTGAGCACGTCGGTGATCCACGTCGCGATCTGCCGCATCTCGGCTTCCTTCATCCCGCGCGTGGTGAGCGCCGGCGTTCCGATCCGGATACCGGAAGGGTCGAGCGGCTTCCGCGGGTCGAACGGGATCATGTTCTTGTTCACGGTGATGCCGGCCGCCTCCAGCGCGCGTTCCGCCTGCTTGCCGGTGGTGCCCTTCGTCGTCACGTCCACCAGCATGAGGTGGGTGTCCGTGCCGCCGGAGACGATGGAGAACCCGGCCGTAAGCAGTTCCTCCGCGAGCACCTTGGCGTTGGCGATCACCTGCGCGCCGTACACCTTGAACGCCGGCTGAAGCGCTTCACCGAACGCGACGGCCTTCGCCGCGACGACGTGCATGAGCGGCCCGCCCTGGATGCCGGGGAACACCGCGGAGTCGATCCGCCGGTCCCACGTCGGCGGCTCCTTCCGCGCGCGCTCCTCGTCCGAAAGGAACGCGTCCGGCACGGCGGCCTTCTTGCACAAGATGAACCCGCCGCGCGGGCCGCGGAGCGTCTTGTGCGTGGTGCTGGTGACGAAGTCCGCGTGCGGCACCGGGTCCGGGTGCAGTTTCGCGGCGACCAGACCGGCGACGTGCGCCATGTCCACCATCAGGAGCGCCCCGACCTCGCGCGCGATTTCCGCGAACTTGGCGAAGTCGAAGAACCGGGGGTAGGCGCTCGCGCCGGCGATGATGAGCCGCGGCTTGTGCTCGCGGGCCTTCTTCGCGAGGTCGTCGAAGTCGATGCGGTGGTCTTCCCTCCGCACGCCGTAGCTGACGACGTTGAAGTACTTGCCGGAGAAGTTGAGCCGCATGCCGTGCGTGAGGTGCCCACCGTGCGCGAGGTCGAGGCCGAGGATGGTGTCGCCGGGGTAGAGCGCGGCGAGGAACACGGCCATGTTCGCCTGCGCGCCGGAGTGCGGCTGGACGTTGGCGTGTTCCGCGCCGAACAGTTGCTTCACGCGGTCGATGGCGAGCTTCTCGGCGATGTCAACGAACTCGCACCCGCCGTAGTACCGCTTGCCGGGGTAGCCCTCCGCGTACTTGTTGGTGAGGCACGACCCCTGCGCGGCCATGACGGCGGCGCTGGTGTAGTTCTCGCTGGCGATCATCTCCAGGCCGAACTGCTGCCGCTTCCGCTCGGCCGCGACGGCCGCGAACACCTCCGGATCGGCCCGTTCGAGAATGTCCATCATTTCCTCCGAGCGAGCGGCGCGGCGTAAGCCCGCCGGTGCCTTGCGTTGACAAGCAC
>JAYUBA010001427.1:0-3042 GCA_043741075.1 Frigoriglobus sp. | reverse complement strand
ATTTGCCACGCGAAGCACCGGCGGGCTTACGCCGCGCCGCTCGCCTCTCTCTTCGCCTTTCTCCTTGTATCCGCCACGTCCCGCACGATAATCGGGCCAGTCCCTCCCACACCGGAGCCGCACATGCCGCGAACCTCTCCCTCCCGCCGCGCGTTCCTGAAGACCTCCGCTGTCGCTTGCAGCTTCGCGGCACCGAACTTCCTCCGCGCCCGCGGCGCGAACGAGAAGCTCAACATCGCGATCATCGGCTCCGGCGGGCGCGGGGCCGCGAACCTCGGCGGCGTGTCGTCTGAGAACATCGTCGCGCTGTGCGATGTCAGCACACCCGCGGTCGAGGCCGCCGCGAAGAAGCACCCGAAGGCCGCGAAGTTCACCGACTTCCGCCAGCTCTTCGACAAGGCCGCGAAGGACTTCGACGCGGTGGTGGTCAGCACCTGCGAACACACGCACGCGTTCGCCACGCTCCTCGCCATTCGGCACGGCAAGCACGTCTATTGCGAAAAGCCGCTGACGCACAACATCGCGGAGGCCCGCGTCATCCGCGAAGCCGCCGCGAAGACGAAACTCGCCACGCAGATGGGCACGCAGATTCACGCCGAAGACAACTACCGCCGCGTCGTCGAGTTGATTCAGACCGGGGCCATCGGGCCGGTGCGCGAGGTTCATGTGTGGGTCGGCCGCGCGTGGGGGCTTCAGTCCGCCGAAGACGCGAAGGCCAACAAGGACATCGTGTACGTCACGGAGCGGCCGACGGACAGCGTGAAGCCGCCGGCCGATCTCGACTGGGACTTGTGGCTCGGCCCGTGCGCGGACCGGCCATTCAGCCCGGTGTATGTGCCGGGGCCGAAGTGGTATCGGTGGTGGGATTTCGGCAACGGCACCATGTCCGACCTCGGCTCGCACTGGAACGACCTACCCTTCTGGGCGCTCAAGCTGAAAGCGCCGACTTCGGTGGAAGCGTCCGGGCCGAAACCGCACGCCGAGATCGCGCCGGCGTCGATGCAGGCGACCTACGAGTTCCCGGCGCGCGGCGAAATGCCCGCGGTGAAGATGACGTGGTACCAGGGCGCGAACAAGCCGGCCGCGCTCACCGAGAAGAAGATTCCGCAGTGGGGTGACGGCGTGCTGTTCGTCGGCGACAAGGGGATGCTGCTTTCGAGCTACACCAAGCACCTCCTGCTGCCGGAGAAGCAGTTTTCGGGCTTCACCCCGCCGAAGCCGTTCATCGAGAAGTCGCGCGGCCATTACGCGGAGTGGATTCACGCGTGCAAGACCGGCGCGCCGACGACGTGCAACTTCGAGTACGCCGGGTGGTTGACGGAGTCGAACCACCTGGGCAACGTCGCGTTCCGCGCCGGCAAGAAGCTGGAGTGGGACGCGACCACGATGAAGGCGAAGAACTGCCCGGAGGCGGACGCGTTCATCCACCGCGAGTACCGCAAGGGGTGGAAGCTGGTGTGATACTCTCTTCGCCCTCTCCCCTTGCGGGAGAGGGTCGCCGCGCTTCGCGGCGGGGTGAGGGGTGAAACGTTAGCCCACAGAAGACGCCACCCCTCACCCGGTCGGCGAAGCGCCGACCACCCTCTCCCGCAAGGGGAGAGGGCAAGATCAGTCGCCGCGAACCCGCCTACCTCACTCTCCGAGGTGCCTTGTGTTCACCACCGACAGCATTCCCATCGTCAAGCCCACGGCCGGCGACGAGGAGTACTCCGCGCTCTGGGGCGTCGCGGGTCCGACGGCGAAGCAATCGCTGTGGTTGATTCACGGCCTCAGCCGGCGGTGGGAAGACTTCGCCCCGATCCTGTCCGACCTCATCGCGACGTGGCACGTCCACGCGTACTCGCACCGCGGGCACGGCGAGTCGGCGCGCACGCCGGGCGCGTACCGCGTCGCGGACTACGTGCCCGACCTCGCCGCGGCGGTGAGGGCGGCGCACAAGAAGTGCGTGCTGATCGGCCACTCGCTCGGCGCGCTGGTGTCGATGGGCGTCGCGGCGAAGGTGCCGGAGCTTGTTAGCGCGGTGGTACTGCTCGACCCGCCGGGGCCGCGCTTCCTCGCGCACATCGAGACGACACCTTACGGCACCATCTGGGCCGCGATGCGGAAGCTGGCCGGGCGCGCGGACGTGAGCGCCGTTGCGAAGGAGTTCGCGGACCTTCGCGTGACGACGGCGCGACCGGGTGAGATCACGCGGCTCGGCGACGTGCGCGACGCGGCCTCGCTCCGGTTCGTCGCGCGGTGCCTGCAAGACCTCGACCCGGATGTCTTCGACCCGCCCTTGAAGAAGCAGTGGCTCGACGGTTTCGATATGTTCGCGGTCGCGAAGCAGGTGAAGTGCCCGACGCTGCTCGTGGTCGCGGACGCGGAGCAGGGCGGGATGCTTCCGCCGGAAGATTCGAAGCCGCTGGCCGCGGCGCTGCCCGACTGCTCGCGGGTGGACTTACCGGGCGTCGGCCATCTGATCCACTGGCAGGACACAAGCGCCACGCTGCGCCTGCTGCACGCGTTCTTGGGTTCGCTGTAGGTTTCACTGGGAGTCTGTAGGTCTGCTGGGAGGGCGAGCCGAGCCTGTAGGGTTTTACTGGGAGCTCCCAGTAAAACCTACAGGCTCGGCCGGAGCCTCGCCCTCCCGGAGCCTCGCCCTCCCGGATACCTCTCCCATGAAACTCGCCACCGGCACCACGGTCATCTCGAACGGCACCCTCCTCGACGGCAACGGCGGCCCGCCCGTGCGCGACGCGGCGCTCGTCGTGCGCGACGGCCGCATCACCTACGCCGGCCCGGTTCGCGACGCGCCGCAAGTCGAAGCGGACGCGGCGCGCATCGACGCGAAGGGCGGGACGATCATGCCGGGACTGGTGGAGGCGCACTTCCACCCGACGTACTTCAACGTCGCCGCGCTCGAAGACCTCGACATCAAGTACCCGGTCGAATACGTCACGCTGCTCGCCGCCGCGAACGCCAAACTCGCGCTCGAATGCGGCTACACAAGCGCGCGCAGCGGCGGCAGCCTCTTCAACATCGACGTGTGGCTGAAAAAAG